>JBJTBO010000536.1:0-4767 GCA_046091445.1 Planctomycetaceae bacterium
GTGGCCTTCACGCTGGCACTGCTCTTTCGCGCCTTCGAGGCGGAGGCGTTCGTCATTCCGACGGGCTCCATGGCACCCACGCTCATGGGCCGCCACAAGGATCTCGCCTGCACGTCATGCGCGCTGCCCTTCCGCGTCGGCTGCAGCAGCGAGGACGACGAGGAGTCGCGCCGACTGCAGGCCGAGCTCGCACGCCTCGAGGCCGACGACCGTGACCCCGCCCGCGCAACGCTCGTGCGTCGCCAGCTCGGCACGAAGCTCGTGTCGCGTGCCACCTGTCCCAACTGCGGCCGGATCACGCCCCTCACGATCCCGCGTGGCGTCGATCGCATCGCCGACCCCAACTACCCGTCGTTCAACGGCGACCGCATCCTCGTCGACAAGTTCGCCTACGACGTTGCCTCGCCGGCGCGGTGGGACGTCGTCGTCTTCAAGTATCCCGAGGAGGCCAAGACCAACTACATCAAGCGGCTCGTCGGACTGCCGGGCGAGACCGTGACGATCGCCGGCGGCGTCATCTGGACGAGCCGCGGCGACGCGGAGCCGGTCGTCGCGCGCAAGCCGCCGCGCACGATGCGGGCGATGCTCCAGCTCGTTCACGACAGCCGGCACGTCGCGCCGGAACTCGTCGCCGCGGGGTGGCCGCACGCCTGGACCGACTGGTCGGGGGGCGGCGCCGGCCAGGGCCGCTGGACGACCGGCGACGACGGCCGCTCCTTCGAGGTCGCCTGCGCCGCCGGCGAGACCGCGATGCTCCGCTTCCGTCACCTCATCCCGTCGGCCGAGGCGTGGGAGCGCCTGCTGCGCACCGACGAACCCGGCGAGCAGCCGCAGCCCGACCTGATCCGGGACGTGCAGCCCTACAACTCCGGCGCCGAGGGGCGCGGGCATCGCTGGGTGGGGGATCTCGGCGTGGAGATCGATCTCGAGAGCCGCGCGGCCGGCGGGATGCTCACGATCGACCTGGTCGAGGCCGGCAGGCGCCACTCTGTGGTGTTCGATCTCAAGGAGGGCAGCGTCGTGGCCAACTGGCCCGGCGCCGCGGAGCGGGCCGTCGCCCGGTGCGCCGTCCAGGGCGCGGGGTCCTGGCGGATCCTCGCCGCCAACGTCGACGACGCGCTCACGCTGTTCGTCGACGGCCGGCCGATCGAGTTCGATCGTCCGGTGACCTGGCGGAGGAGCATCGACGAGGTCACCGCGGCGCGACCGGTGACACGCGGGGCGGAGCCCGGCGCGGACGAGCCGAGCGACCTCGCGCCGATCGGGATCAGGGCCTCGGGCGCGAGCCTGCGGATCGGCGGGCTGCGGGTGTTCGCCGACACCTACTACATCGCCTCGCGCGAGCTCGAGGTCTTCCGCGGCGGCAAGCCGGAACTCGAACGGTTCTCGGCGAGCCTGGAGGAGGGGCAGTACTTCATGCTCGGGGACAACTCGTCGGCGAGCAAGGACGGCCGCGCGTGGGACCGCGTCCACTACGTGGACCGCCACCTCATCACCGGCCGGGCGCTCCTGGTCTTCTGGCCCCACGCGGTGCCCGCGCGGTGGAGCGTGCCGCTGCGGTTTCGCGGCTTCGAAGTGCGATTGCCCTCGTGGCCGAACTTCGCGAGGATGCGATTCGTGAGGTGACGGTCCCGCGACGCCACCCGAGCCCGCACGGAGGCGAGGCGTGCCACTCCTGTCCGTCGAAGGACTCGTGAAGAACTACGGACGGCGTCGGGTCGTCGACGGCGTGGACTTCCACGTCGATGCCGGTGAGATCGTCGGGCTTCTCGGCCCCAACGGCGCCGGCAAGACCACGAGCTTCCGCATGACCTGCGGCATGGTCGTGCCCGACTCGGGCCGCGTCCTCCTCGACGACGCCGAGGTGACGGACTGGCCGATGTACAAGCGCGCCCGCGACGGGGGCATGGGCTACCTCGCGCAGGAGCAGAGCGTCTTCCGCAAGCTCACCGTGGAGCAAAACCTCCTCGCCATCATGGAGCTCGTCGGCATGGCGCCGAAGGAGCGCCGCCGCCGCTGCGAGGAGCTGCTCGAGCAGTTCGACATCGTGAAGATCCGCCGCTCGCGGGCCCACTACATCTCGGGCGGCGAGAAGCGGCGCCTCGAGATCGCGCGCTGCCTCGTCACGGAGCCGCGCATCATCCTGCTCGACGAGCCCTTCACCGGCATCGATCCCGTGACGATCCATTCGATCCAGAAGATCATCATGGGCCTGCGGGACGACGGCATCTCGATCCTCATCACCGACCACCGCGAGCGCGAGACGCTGCAGATCACCGACCGCAGCTACGTGATCCGCGCCGGCACCGTCCTCTGCCACGGCAGTGCGCAGGAGGTGCTGTCGAACCCCGACGCGAAGAAGTACTACTTCGGCGAGAGCCCCGGGGTCGAGGCAGCCTGAGCCGGTGTCCGCGAGCGCCATCGGCGCCCGATCGAGTGAGGCGAAGGGGGTCGGCGAACGCTCGAGGAGCATTGGGCCGCCCTGGCCCACGCGACGAGACTTTTGCCGCCCCCGAGCCGGCCCCTCACGAACGCCGCGTGCGTTCTAGCCTTTCATCGACAGGCTTTTGACCGTCAGCACGGCGCCCACCGACATGAGCGCCAGCCCGATCCACCGCGGCGGCTCCACGACCTTCCGCATCGGCGTCTGCTGCCAGAACGCATGCCGCGCCGCGCCGTCGCCCACCTGGGCGGCCCCGAAGCGACTCGACCGCTCGTTGAGCGTGAACGACTCGACCACCCGCAGCTGGATTCCGATGAGGAAGACCAAGAGGCCGGCGAGCAGCAGGTTGTGGCGCTTGGGGACCATTCGAGACTCCACGGTGGCGCACGCCGACCGGTCCTCTTTCATCGAATGGCCGGCCAGCCCCGCTCCACTGGCGTCCGGATCGAACGATTCTTCCGTCCGTAGCGACCCTGAACGATGGCACGCGGGCTTCGCGAGGCCGGGGGATCCGCCTCGGGAATCCGTCGGCGGCCCGAGTGGGCCCACGCAGGGCGAATCAGCCGGCACGCGGCTCCGAGGCGATGGCGACGGCCACCGCCTGGCCGGTGGAGCAGAAATTGACGGCCAGCGCGGTGGCGGGCCTGCCCGCGAGCGGGCCGCCGTGCACGACGTTCACCGGACACGCCGGGTCGGGCGTGTCGTAGTTGAGCGTCGGCGGCACCACCCCGTGTTCCACGGCCAGGACGGCGGCCGCGAGTTCCACCACGCCGCCGGCGGCACCGAGGTTGCCGAACAGACTCTTCGGAGCGGTCACGGGCGCGTCACCGAGCTCGTCACGGATCGCCTGCGCCTCGATGCGGTCCATGTCGATCGAGCTCAGCCCGTGCGCCTTCACGTGCCCGATGCCGGCCGCGTCGAGCCCGGCCGCGCCGCATGTCGCGCGGATCACGTGCCGCAGCGCGGTGCCGGTGACGCGCCCCTGCCGGAGCGCCGGCTCGCAGCGCGACGCGGCGGCGCGGATGCTGCACCGCACGCGGGCGCCCCGTGCCTCCGCATGGCGGCGTGATTCGAGGACCACCACCGCGGCGCCCTCGCCGTTGACGAAGCCGTCGCGGTCACGGTCGAACGGTCGGCAGACGAGCCGGCAGTCGTCGCCGCGGTGCGACAGCTGGGCGTCACCGTGGGCGACCAGGGCGGTCGGGTGCAGGCGGCACCCGGTGCCCCCGGCCAGCATGACGTCGGCCCAGCCCCGGCGGACCAGGCTGGCGGCCTCGGCCACCGCGAGCAGGCCCGACACGTCCCCGAGCACGATCGGGTTGTTGGGGCCCCGCGCGTCGTTGGCGATCGCCACGTGCGAGGCGGTCATGTTCGGCAGGTGCTTGAGCAGCCAGAGCGGGTGCACCTCCTCGTGGATGGCGGCGGCCCAACGCTCGTATTCGAAGCGGCCGTCGGCCCGGGCGCGGCGGTACGCCCGCTCGAGATCCTCGAGGCCCGCGTAGATCATGTCGGCCCCGAAGACGACGCCGAACCGCTCGGGCGCCACCATCCCGTCGCCGAGGCCGGCATCACGGATCGCGAGGTCGGCGGCCGCAAAACCGATCTGCGACTCGCGGCTCATGACCTTGAGGCTCTTCCGCGGCCGCACGTAGAGCTTGGGATCGAACTCGGGAATCTGGCCGCCGAAGCGCACGCTCAGGGCGCTGGCATCGAAGAGGTTCATCGGCCGGATGCCGCTGTCCCCCGCGAGCAGCGAGTGCCAGAACGCCTCCCCGCCGATGCCGATCGGGCTGACGACGCCGAGGCCCGAGATCACGATGTCCGTGTCGTGCTGCATGACCGTGACGGTACTGGAGGGTCCGGATCATCGGAAGTGCCATCCGGACGGCCCGTTCCGCAGGGCCGGACGACCGGAATCCGCGGCCTCCACGCCGGCCGAGCGGGTCATCGATGTGCGGGATGGAGCTCGCGCCACTCCCGCGGCGGGATGGGGTCGGGACCTGCCCAGAGCCCATGCCGCTGTCGCCGCGCCTCCGCCTCGGCCGCGAGCAGCGCGTCGTCGCTGGCGAAACCGCCGAAGGCCCAGGCCCAGCCCTCGGCCACGAGTTCGCGGATGATGTCGCGGTCGGCGATCCGGAGCGTGCCGAGCAGCCGGCCATGCTGATCGCGGGCATCTCCCTCGACCCGCACATGCCCCCCGCCGAGCTTGCGGGCGAGCGCCTGACGTGCCTGCTCGCCGAACGGCTGCCCGAACTCCGCTGCGTCGATGCCGACGAGGCGAATCTACCAGGCCCGCCCCTCGGGATCGACGCAGGTGACGGTGT
>JBJTBO010000537.1:0-2350 GCA_046091445.1 Planctomycetaceae bacterium
GTCGCAACGGCGCCGAGGACTACCCCGAGGCCACGCGCGTCAGCGTGCCGCACGAGACGCTCGCGGCCGGTGATCCGTGTCCATCGTGCGACCGCGGAACGCTCTACGGTCAGCCGAAAGGCGGCATCGTGCTTCGCTTCACCGGCCAGCCCCCTGTGCAGGTGACGGTCTACGAGCTCGAGAAGCTCCGGTGCGGCCTGTGCGGCGAGGTGTTCACGGCGAAACTGCCAGAAGGAGCGGGCCTCGACAAGTACGACCCGTCCGTGGCCGGCATGATCGCCGTGCTCAAGTACGGGAATGGCCTGCCATTCAACCGGCTGGCCGGGTTGCAAGAGAACCTGGGCATGCCGCTGCCGTCCTCGACCCAGTGGGACATCGTGGCCGAGGCCTCGTCGCTGATTCAGCCGGCCTACGACGAGCTCATCCGCCAGGCGGCCCAGGGGCAGGTGCTGCACAACGACGACACGACGGTCAAGATCCTGGAGTTGATGGGCGAGCGGGCGAAAGCAGCGCCTGCAACGGCACAAGACGTCTCGGACCAGCCCGATCGCACGGGACTCTTCACCACCGGCGTGGTCGCGACGAGCGAAGGCAGGCGGATCGCGGTGTTCTTCAGCGGTCGAAAGCATGCCGGTGAGAATCTACGGGATGTGCTGCTCCGCCGTGCGACCAACTTGCCGCCTCCGATCCAGATGTGCGATGCCTTGTCCCGCAATCGACCACCCGAACTCGAGACGATTCTTGCCAACTGCCTGGCGCATGCGCGGCGGCAGTTCGTGGACGTCAACGAGCACTTCCCGACGGAGTGCCAGCATGTCCTCGAGTCACTTCAGGTCATCTATCACAACGACCAGCTGGCCCGTGAACGACACCTGACCGCCGAGGAGCGGCTCCAGTTCCATCAGCAGAACAGCGGCCCGACGATGGCGCGCCTGCGCGAGTGGCTCAAGCGTCACAGCGAACAAAAGCTGGTCGAGCCGAACTCCGGGCTGGGGACGGCGATCAACTATCTCCGCAAGCACTGGGAGAAGCTGACGCTCTTCCTCCGCGTGGCCGGTGCGCCGCTGGACAACAACATCTGCGAACGCGCCTTGAAGAAGGCGATCCTGCACCGCAAGAACGCGCTGTTCTTCAAGACCAAGCATGGTGCGGCCGTGGGTGACTTGTATCTGAGCCTCATCCACACGTGTGAGTTAAGCGGCGGCAATCCGGTCGAGTCCCTCGCCGCGTTGCAGCGGCAAGCTGCTGCCGTCACCGCCGCACCAGGGGAGTGGATGCCCTGGAACTAACGTGATCGACTCGATGGTGCAGCCGCCGGCTGACTCGACGTGTCCGCCTCGAGCCCGCTGGACGGCCCAGCGACGGCAGCCACTGCGGCCCCTGAGTCGTGATTCGTCTCCAGGCGAATCTCGGTTCAGAAATTGCAGGCTTGCCGGAAGGACACGCTGATCGCACGTCCGACGATCCACCTCGCGGATTCGCACGCCTGGAGGCGTGCGCCACGACCGGCATGACGCGGGCGTCGCGCCGTCATGTTCGACCGCCGTCATCCCGGCCGATCGGCCGTGCGATCAACGCCGGTTCACCCCGCCCGCTCGACGACCTCGCAGCCGCCTGAGGCCGTCTTGCGGGTGAAGCGGATGTCGAGCGTGCGCAGGAACGAGTGGAGGCCCGCGTCCTGGATCGGCAGGATGTGGGCCGGGTGGCCCGACTCGTTGTGGTGGGAGTGCCAGAGGCCCGGCGGCGTCACGAACACGGAGTTCGTCCGCCAGTCCACCCGGTTGCCGTCCTTGATCCGCCCCTCGGCGTCGAGCGACTCGCCCACCATCGTGTAGCAGCCGGGCTTCGCATCGACCACGAGATCGACCGCCGCCGACTGGTGGCGGTGCGGCGCCTGCACGGCACCCACCGGGAGGATCCCGAACATCGCCCAGACGACGTGCGTGATCGTCATCGTCTGCGGGAAGATCCGGCTGCCGAGAAGCACCGACTGCCGGTTGGCCGTGGCGCTCGTCGGGTCGGCGAGCACCGCGTCGAGCGCCTGCCGCATCGCCTCCCGGCGGTAGAGCGTGGGTGGAAACCGCCGATCCGTCGCCGTCGCGCCGAGGTAGCGGAGGAGCGGCCCGTCATGCAGCCAGTAGAGCGCCGCGTCGCTCGCGGCCACGTGGAGGGCGCGGCTGCGGGCCGGCAGCGTGAACAGGTCGCCCGCCTGCCATTCAAACTCGGGCGCCCCGGCCACCGACGTGCTGCCCGAGCCTCGCATCACGAAGAAGTGCTGGCTCGTCGCGTCGGCGTCGGTGGGGTGGGCGTCGCCGGGGCAGACGTGCACGTTGTGGGCGGTCTGGCGCGG
>JBJTBO010000538.1:0-4803 GCA_046091445.1 Planctomycetaceae bacterium
GGCGTGAGGCGATTGCCCTCCTTGTTCGCGATCACCTTGGGCTCCTTGCCCTCCATGACCGCCACGACGGAGTTCGTCGTGCCGAGGTCGATGCCGATGATCTTCTCGCCCTGCTTCGTGGCCGTGGGGCGGGGGTCAGGGGTCCCGGCGAGCGCTGCGGGGCCGCGCCGCATTGTCGGCCCGCCACTGTTGCACCTCTGGAGGAAGCAAAGAGCGTGCCATCGGTCCGCGAATCGTCGGGCCTCTGTGAGCATGCGATGAAGACGGCGTCGGACGGCCGTATTTACCCGTAGCGACTTCCGATTAAAGTGGTCTTCGGGCGGCGGGAGCCCGCGGAGAGCGAACCGCGGGCCTGCCATTTTGGCCGGTCCGGTGTCCAATCCGTCCGACGAGAACCACATGACGAAGTCCGGCTCCGCCCGTGGGTCCGCCGCCGGGAAACCAGCCGGGCTCGCCGCGCTGCGCACCCGGATCGACGCGCTCGATCGTCAGATCGTCGCCCTCATGAACCAGCGGGCCGACGTCGCCCGACAGATCGGCCTGCTCAAGCAATCGACCGGCAGCGCCACCTACGATCCCTCTCGCGAGGAAGCCGTTCTCGAGCGGGTCGCGGCGGCCAACGAGGGCCCGCTCGCCGACGACAGCGTGAAGGCGATCTGGAGGGAACTCATCTCCGGTTCCCGTGCGATCGAGCAGCACCTCCGCGTCGCCCACCTCGGGCCCGCGTGGACGTACAGCCATCTCGCCGCCCTGCACCGCTTCGGAAGTTCCGTCGACTTCGTGCCCGTCGCCAGCATCTCGGCGGCGTTCGAGGAGGTGCACGCCGGCCACTCGCACTACGGCGTGGTGCCGCTCGAGAACTCGACCGATGGCCGGATCGCCGACACGCTCGACAACTTCGCGCGGCTCCCCGTCAAGATCTGCGCGGAGGTGCCGTTGCGCATCCATCACAACCTGCTCGCCGCCTGCGATCGTTCGGCGATCCGCGAGGTCTACAGCCGGCCGCAGGCCCTCTCGCAATGCCGCAACTGGCTCGCCCGCCATCTGCCGTCGGCGCGACTCGTCGAGGTGACCAGCACGAGCGCGGCGGCCGAGCGGGCTGCGGCGACGTCGGACGGCGCCGCGATCGCCAGTCGCCAGGCGGGCGTCCACTACGGCCTCGCGGTGCTCGCCGAGAACATCGAGGACGTCGCCGGCAACACCACGCGATTCGCGGTCATCGGCCACGCCGACGCCGAGCGGACCGGCCGGGACCAGACGGCCCTCATGTTCGAGATCGAGCACCGTCCCGGTGGGCTCGCCGATGCGCTCGCGATCCCGAAGCGTCAGAGACTGTATCTCACGTGGATCGAGTCGTTCCCGCTCCCGGGGGAGGAACGCGGCTACATCTTCTTCGTCGAACTGGAAGGGCACCGCAGCGATCTGCGCGTGCGGCGGGCGATCGCGTCGCTCGAGAAGCGTTGCAAGCGGGTCGTCATCCTCGGCTCGTACGCGGCGGCCGCCCCGGTCGGGTGAGCCCGGCAGCGGGCCGGCGACCTTTCGGCTTTCTGCTCCTGGCTTTATCCTGCCGTCCCACAGCCTGGAGGCCCCCATGTCGCGATCCCCACGCTCGCCGATCGTCGCCGGCAATTGGAAGATGAACCTCGACCGTGCGTCCGCGCGGCAACTCGCCGCGGCGGTCGTGGCCGGCCGCGCCGCCGTCGGAACGGTCGAGATCGTGCTCTGCCCGCCCGCCGTCTACCTCGAGACGGTCGGCGCTACGATCGCGGGGAGCGACGTCGCCCTCGGCGCCCAGAACGTCCACGCGATGCCCGGCGGGGCATACACGGGGGAAGTGGCCGTTTCCATGCTTCTCGACCTCGGCTGCCGGTTCGTCATCCTCGGCCACTCCGAGCGGCGTGCGCTCTGCGGCGAGAACGACGCCCTCGTGAACGCCAAGACCAAGGCCTCCCTCGGGGACGGCCTCGTGCCGATCGTGTGCGTCGGCGAGACGCTCGAGGAGCGCGAGGAGGGGCGGACGGCGGACGTGGTCACCACACAGGTGCGTGGATCACTCGCTGGAATCCCTCCCGCGGAACTCGCGCGGGTCGTGGTCGCGTACGAGCCGGTGTGGGCGATCGGCACCGGCAAGGTCGCCACGCCCGCCCAGGCCCAGGAGGTGCACGCCCTCGTGCGCGGGCTCCTCGGCGGGCTGGCCGACGCCGCGACGGCTGCGGGCATCCGGATCCTGTATGGCGGCAGTGTGAAGCCCGACAATGCGGCCGCGCTGGCGGCACAGGCGGATATCGACGGCGCGCTGGTCGGCGGTGCGAGCCTCAAGGCGGCCGACTTCCTCGCCATCGCCCAGGCCTTCGCCCGCGACTGAGCGTACGCCGCGGAGGACCTCCGCCGCATGAGGCGGCGCTGCCATCGGGGTAGGCCGTCGGCATGCGGCACGGTACCCTAACGCGGGTTCGCGGGGACTCCCGCGTCCCGCACCTGTCCGGAGCCCGACCCCTCCATGATCACGCTGATCCGCTTTCTCCTCGGCTTCATGCTCGTCATGACGTCGCTCTTCCTCGTGCTCCTGGTGCTCATCCAGCGCGGTCGCGGTGGCGGGCTCACGGGGGCCCTCGGCGGCATGGGGGGCCAGAGCGCCTTCGGCACCAAGGCGGGCGACATCTTCACGCGGATCACCGTCGGTGTGGCCGCCTTCTGGATCGGCCTGTGCATCCTGTCGATCAACGTGCTCGGACGGCAGCAGTCGCTCTTCTCTCCGGAACTCGGCGGGTCGGCGCCGCAGGCGATGACGCCGATGCCGTCGTCCGTGCCACCCGCCCCGGCGACAGACCCGGCCGCGGTCACGCCCGAGAAGCCGGGTGAGCCATCCGCCCCGGCGACGGCCCCTGCCCCGGATGCACCGCCTGCTGCCGCTGCCACGACGCCCGCTCCGGCGACCCCGACGCCCGATCCCGCGGCCGTGACGCCGCCGGCGCCGCCCGCAACACCCGCGCCGCCGGCACCCGCGGCCGCGACGCCCGCAGCGCCAGCGCCCCCGGCAGCAGACGCCCCAGCGCCGGCTTCGCCGCCACCTCCCGCCGAGAAGTGAACCGCCCGCGTGGCTGCTCCCTGCCCGTCCGACGAGGCCCGCGCGGCGACTGCGGTCCGCAGCATGACCGGCTGCGGGGAGGGCATGGCGGTCGATGGCGTCGGATCGTGCCGCGTCGAGCTGCGGTGCGTGAACAACCGCTTCCTCAAGTTCGCGCTCCGGGCCCGTGACGGCTTTGCGGTGCTCGAGGCGCGGGCGGAGGGAGTGGTGCGCGGCCGCGTGCGGCGCGGCACCGTGCAGATGACGCTCGAATTCACCGGCGCCGACGTCGCCGGTCGCAGGCTCGATCCCGCCCAGCTCGGTGCCTACCTCGACGACCTCGAACGCTTCTGCGCGCAGCGGGGACTGCCGCTGCCGGCCACGACCGACGCCCTTCTCGGGCTGCCGGGAGTCGTGGTCGAACGGGTGATCGACGGGTCACTCGCGGACCGCGCGTGGCCGGTCGTGTCACAGGCGCTCGCCCTCGCGCTCGATGCACTCGACCGGATGCGGCTCGCGGAGGGGCACGCGCTCGCGGCCGACCTGCGGGCCACCTGCCGGGACATCCGAGAGCTCGCCGCACCGATCGTCGCCCGTGCGCCGCTCCTCGTGGAGGCGAGGCGCGACCGCCTCCTCGGCCGTCTGACGTCGTCGCTCGGCCCCCAGGGGGTGACGGTGTCGTCCGCCGACGTCGCCCGCGAGGTGGCCCTCGTCGCCGAACGCTGCGACGTGAGCGAGGAGCTCGTCCGGCTCGAGAGTCATCTGACCCAGTTCGAGCGGCTTCTCGAGACGGAGGCGCCGGGACGGCAGCTCGACTTCCTCGCCCAGGAGCTCGGCCGCGAGGCCAACACGATCGCCTCGAAATCTCCCGACGCCGCGATCGCCCACGCCGTCGTGGAGATCAAGGCGAGGATCGAGCGGCTCCGGGAGCAGGTGCAGAACGTCGAGTGAGCGGTCGCTTTTCAGGCGGGTGGCACCTGCGGTAAAACATCGGGATGGATGTCCGACCCGGCCAGCTCGTCGTCATCTCCGGCCCGTCCGGCGTTGGCAAGACGACGCTTCTTCGCCGTCTGCTGGCGGATCTTCCCCACCTGGTGCCCAGCGTCTCCGCCACGACACGTCCTCCGCGGGCCGGCGAGCGGGACGGGTTCGACTACCACTTCCTGACGGCCGAGGAGTTCGATCGGCGGCGGCGGGCCGGCGAATTCCTGGAATGCTGCCAGGTGTACGGCCGCCAGCACTGGTACGGCACGCTCGTCGACGAGGTGGCTCCGCGGCTGGCCCGCGGCCAGTGGGTCGTGCTCGAGATCGACGTCGAGGGTACACTGTCGATTCTCGAACGGTTTCCC
Organism: Planctomycetaceae bacterium; assembly: GCA_046091445.1. Taxonomy (GTDB): domain Bacteria; phylum Planctomycetota; class Planctomycetia; order Pirellulales; family UBA1268; genus QWPN01. The sequence goes on from JBJTBO010000538.1 coordinate 4,417, forward strand.
GAGGCCATCACGATCTTCGTCGAGCCCGCCCACGCCGACCAGCTCCGCGACCGCGTGCGCGGCCGGGGCACGGAATCGGCCGAGGCGATGGCGCGGCGCCTGGAGGTGGGAGGCCGCGAACTGCTCGAGGCCCATCGCTACCGCCATCGCGTCGTCAACGAGAACGTCGACGTGGCGCTCGCGGAGATCGAGCGAGTGCTCATGGTTGCAGGTTTTCCCGCTGCAGGTTTTCCCGCCGCAGGTTTCCCCGCCGTCGGGCCTCCTGCCGCCGGCACGCCGGCAGCCGTCACGACGTCCCCATCCGACCCCCACGAAGCCCATCAGGAAGCCGAATCATGATCGAGGATCTGCGCGAGGAAGAGATCGTCAACAAGGTCGGAGGCCGCT
>JBJTBO010000539.1:0-3612 GCA_046091445.1 Planctomycetaceae bacterium
TCCCCCGGGCCGGGCCGGACCGGGCCCTGTCTGCCGGTCGGGCAGGATACGCCGGGCTTTTGCTTGACGGCCGTGCGTGCGTGATGGAAGGTTCAAATCCTGGCAGGGCCCATCCGAGGATGGCGGTGCCGTGCCGTGGAGTCGTCGCGTTCGAATCGCAAGCGCGGACGTCTCCGATCCTGACCCGTGGAGTGTTTCCTTGCGCGACATCACCCCCCTCCTCCCACGTCGGTTCCCCAGCCTCCGGAAGCCCGAGGCGCCACCGGCGGCCGCGCGTCGGCGCCGCATCCGGCGACTCCATGCGGAGCAGCTCGAGCGGCGGCTCGCGCTGGCGGCGATCCCGACGGCCACGATCAGCGGCCCGGATTTCGGCGCGCTCATCGGTCAGGAGATCCCGCTCACCGTCACGTTCGACAACACGGCGACGAACCCCGCCGACATCGGGTACGGCCCGTTCGTGGACATCGTGATGCCGGTCACCGGCGACGCGCCCCCCGCGCCCAACGACGGCATCTCGTTCAAGCCTGGAAGCGCCAGCTACAACGGCCTCTCGCTCACGCCGTTCGTGAAGACGTTCAACGCGCAGGGCACGACCGAGCATCCCTTCGCCAAAAACCCCGACGGCACGGCGGTCATCGTCACGGGCAAGCCGGGTGACCAGCTCCTGGCGTTCCAGCTTCCCTTCGGCAGCTACGGCCCCGAGCAGCCGGCGGCGGCGATCAACTTCACGGGCGTGATCAGTCCGCTCGCCCAGCCCAACACGGCCTATCCCGTCACGGCCACGGGCGGCTTCCAGTTCCAGACCGACACGGCCGGCAATCCCACGGTCAACGTCGCCACGCTCGGCACGCCCACGACCGACCCCGTCGAGCCCCAGCTTTTCCGGCTCAGGAAGACCTCGAGCGCGCCCGAGGCCGAGACGGCCACCGGCCCGAACTTCAAGCACACATACACCGTGAGCATGGCCGTCGCGCCGGGGCAGACGGTGAACAACCTGCTCCTGGCCGACGTGCTGCCGAACAACGTGCAGTTCGTGTCGCTCAACACCGCCACCGCCAACGGCTCGACCTCGACGACGGTCGTATCCACGCCCAGCACGACCGTGCCCGGCGGGACGCTCTCCCGGCGGTTCGACCGGGTCGTGGGCACGGGCAGCGACAGCGACGCGGTGATGACGTTCACCTACTATGTGCCGCAGGACGATGCCGCGGGCATCGACGTGATCCCGCTCGGCACCGGAGGCACCGCGATCGCCACCAACGTCGCGAGTGCCACCGGCACCTGGACGAGCGCGAACCCCAACTTCCCAGGCCCGCAGTCGATCTCGAGCGACCCGACCGACCCGAGCGCCCGGCACACGCTCACGGCCCGCACCGTCGCCCTCCAGAAGGGTGTCGCCGACCTGACGAATCCCGGGTCGCCGCGATCGGGCGACGTGCTCGAGTACACGCTCAACTTCCAGGTGAGCGACTTCTTCGCGCTCCAGAATTTCACCGTCGCCGACGTGCTGTCCGACGGGCAGGCGTTCGACGCGACGTTCACGCCGACGCTCACCTTCACGCAGAAGACCCAGACGTTCACAGCGCAGCCGTTCACGGGCGGAAACGCGACGGCGGTGGTGCAGCCGAACGGCTCGACGAACGTGAACTTCGACGTGTCGTCGCAGCTGCAGGCACTCGGCCTTGCGACCGGCGGCAAGCTCGTCGGGGCGGGCATCCCGAACACGGGCACGGGATCACCGACGACATTCCCGAACCCGCTTCCGGGCGGACCCGGCACCACCGGCACGATCACGTTCCGCGCGCGGGTGCTCAATCAGTACCGCCAGACGCCGCGGCCCGGGGCCGACGTCGTGCAGGGCGACGTGATGACGGACGTGGCAGACGTCGACGCCACCGTCCTCGCCTTCTCGAACCTCACCCCCACGTCGAGCACGGTCACCGACGGCAGTTCCGCGTCGGTCACGCTCGTCAGCGGTGCCGCGACGAAGCGTGTCTTCGCCGTCAACGGCGCGCCGTCATCCGGCACGCCGATCGTCACGGTGGGCGATGCCGTGACGTTCCGGATCACCTACACGCTCCCGTTTTCGAGCATCAAGGACTACCAGATCACCGACTTCCTGCCGCTGCCGATCTTCGCGGCGCAAAGCCTCACGTTCGCCGGGGGCGGGCCGAGCAGCACGGCGCCGGCCACGGGGCAGTGGAAGTACGGCCCCACCGACACCTACGCGGCCATCTCCGGGATCACGCCCACCACGTCGGTCAACACCGCCGCCAACAGCGTGTCGTGGAACTTCGGCACGTTCGAGGATCCGGCCGACAGGTCGAGCATCACCGACATCCTCTTCACGGTGACGGCCACGAACCGCCCCTTCGCCGACGGCCTCCTGCTCACCAACCAGGCCGAGCAGACCGAGCGGAACGAGACGGGCGACATCCTGACGAGCAACACGGCGCTCGCGCAGGTGCAGATCTCCGAGCCGCTGCTCGACGTGACCAAGGGCGTCGTCTCGACGAGCAATTCAGCGGGGGTTTTCACGCCACCGACCGTCGCTCCCGCCGGCGTCTCCTTCTCCAAGCCGTGCCAGCCCTGCGCCGCCTTCACCGGCACGATCAACTCCACCGGCCTCGCCGCCACGCCGATCAACTCGAACCTCTCGAACGTTCTCGGCAGCGATCTCGTGACGTTTTGCGTCGTGATCGAGAACACGGGCACCGGCCGGAACGGGGCGTTCGACGTCTCGTTCCGCGATGCCTTCGACGCCACCCGGATGCGGATTCCGACCGGAGGAACCGGGCTCAACCTCAAGGTGACCAACGGGGCGGGCACCGCCCTGCCATTCACGGGCGACCTGTTCGGCACCGGGATCACGCTCGTCAATCCCTCGTCGTCCACGGGCTCGCTGGCCCCCGGCAGGACAGCGGGCGGCCCGGTGAACGACACGGGCAGCAACATCGCCGTCATCAGCTACGACCTCCAGCTCCTCCCGACCGTCGTGCCGAGCGACGTCATCCCGAATACGGCCACGCTCACCAACTACGCTTCGACGGCCGGCGGCCCCAACTTCCTGCCCTCCGGCGGCCTCTCCGACAACGCGACCGTGACGGTGCAGGCGCCCACGGTGACGAAGACGCTCATCGGCACGTCGATCGTCGACGCCTTCAACTCGAACACCCAGGGCGTGATCGGCGAGATCGCGACGTTCGAACTGGCCGTCGATTTCCCGCGGGGCACGACGCCCTCGGCCGTGGTCGTCGACTCGCTCCCCGCGGGGTTGGCGTTCGTGCAGATGGTGGGCAGCCCCGTGGTCGATGCCGGCGTCACCTTTACGGGCTCGGCGACGCCGGTGGTGACCAACAGCGGGCGGACGGTCACCTTCAGCCTCGGCGACATCACCAACGCCAACGCGGGCACGACCCTGCAGGGAATCACGCTCCGCTATCAGGCGGTCGTCCTCAACGTCTCCAGCAACCGGGCCGGCACGCAGCTGCGAAACAACGCCAAGCTCACCTGGACGGGGCATACGGGGCTGCCCGCCGCCCAGTCGGCCCCGGTGACGGTGATCGAGCCCAGGGTCACGATCGACAAGTCGGTCACGCCGACGACGGCCCA
>JBJTBO010000540.1:0-7770 GCA_046091445.1 Planctomycetaceae bacterium
GCAGAGCGCGGTCGCGACGGGCCACTGACGGGTCGCACGCTGGTGGTCACGGGTACGCTCGAGGGCTACTCGCGGGAGGAGGCCGAGGAGGCGATCCGGCAGGCCGGCGGGCGCGCGGCGGGCAGCGTGTCGAAGAAGACCGACTACCTCGTCGCCGGTGCCGAGGCGGGCAGCAAGCTCGACAAGGCACGCACCCTCGGCGTTCCGGTTCTCGACGAGGCCGCGTTCACGCGGCTCCTGCGCGGCGGGTGACGGAGCGCGACTGCGACGCCGCCGCACCCCATGCCAGCCCGGTGAAGGGCACGGCGAACACGGCCATCGCGAGTCCCCAGAACGGCTCTCCGACCAATACGCCGACGGCGGGCCAGGCCACGAGCCCGAGCCGCGCGATCGCGGGCCGCACGGCCGATGCCCAGAGGCCGACGGCGAACGCCGCTTCGAATGCCGGGATTGCATGCGTGGCGAGGTTCATGAGATACGTCGATCCCGCGTAGGCCGACGTCAGGTCGATGACGCGCGATTCCGCCCGGGCCGCCAGCCACCAGGCCGCGGTGCCATCCCACCACACGTCCCCCTTGAGCTGGGCGATCGCCGCGGCGAGTGCAATCACGCTGGCGTGCACCTGAAGCAGTCCGGTGGCGAGTCGCGCCCGCCAGGATGGCACGGGGGGGGCGACCACAGCGGAGGCGACACGGCCTCGGCCCGCGAGGACGCGGTCGAGCGACAGGGCGCGCGTCGCCGGCGCGACCGCCGTGCACCACGTGAGGATGACGAGGCAGTCGTCGGCCGGACCGGCGAGCATCGGGGCGCGATGCAGGAGGAGCGACAGCGCGCAGGCCGCCGTCACCGCCACGACCGTCCCGCCCGCTCCGACCACGTGCGCGGCGAACGAGGCGACGGCGATCGCCCAGACGCCACGCGGCCCGAGCGCCGCGTCGACGACCGTCAGCCAGGCGCCATCGCCGCGCGAGACCCATGCGGCGGCGGACGCGGGCGTGACGAGCCCCTCCGGTCCACACCACCGGCCGAGGTCGGCCTGCCAGCTCCAGAGCAACGCGAGCCCGAGCAACCCGACGAGGATCCGCACGAGCGCGAGCGGACGGGGATCGGTCGGTTCGAACCAGAAGCGCATCCACGCGGCGCCGAGTCCGCGGTCGTCCGGTGCCGGCGCGCGGGCGGCAGGTCCGCTCATGGCCGCGGCTCCGCCCCATCCGCCGGATCGCGACGCGGCACGACGTCGGGCGCCACCGCCCCGGCGGGCTCAGCGCGGATCAGCTGCACGTCGCCGTCGATCTCCCGCACCCGCGCCGCGAATGCCTCGTCCAGCCGCCCCGGATCGACGCCTCCCACGTCTGCACGAGCGCGCCGCAGCACGCGGAGCCGCACGTCGGGGCCGAAGGCATCGAACATCGCGGCCGCCACGCCGGCGGCGACGCGCGCGGTGCGATCCGGATCTCCGCCCGTCTCGGTGATGGAGCGGGCGAGGCGTCGCCAGCGTCGTGCCCGTTCGCCCGCCATGTCGGCGGGAAAGCGCAGCCGCGCCGCAGGGTCACCGAAGGGCGCGACCTCGAGCACCTGATCCGCGTCCTCGGGCAGCCCGTACGTGAAGGGAGAGTCGCATCCCCGATCGAGCCACGCCGGCGCGAGGAAGGGCGTGAAGATTTTCCCCTTGATCGTGCGCACCAGCAGCGAGGCGCCGCTGCTCGTGTTGCCGATGACGCACAGCGCGAGGCCGAAGAGGTAGATGGCCAGCGCGAACGTCACGGCGGCCCGCACCGGCTCGGCCGCGGCCCCGGGGAGCGCGCCCATCGACGCATCGACAGGGTGACTGGCTCGCGGTGGCATGGCAGGTCCGAGGACGCGTCGCGGGGCCGACGAGGAAGAATCGCGTTGACACGCGCGATCCGACCCCGATAATTATGCTTCGGATATCGGGCCCAGCGACTGCGTGCCCGACTCGAGCCCCAACATCGCGGGGGATTAGCTCAATTGGGAGAGCGTCTGGCTGGCAGCCAGAAGGTCAGGGGTTCGAATCCCCTATCCTCCATTCCTGCGGGGGCCGAGATCGCGTGGGCGGGCGGGGAGTTCGTGCCCCGTTGCGACCTGGCCGTTCCGGTCGGTGATGCGGGATTCGTGCTCGGCGCGACGGTCACCGAGCAGCTGCGGACCATCCGGGGCCGGCTCTTTCTCCCGACGGAGCATGGCGAGCGGCTCGTCGCGTCACTCGCGGCCGTCGGGATCGAGCCGCCGGAGTCGCCGACATGTCTCGTCGAGGCGGCCGCCGAGGTGGCGTCGCACAATCACCGCCTCGCAACCCGAGCACGCGCTGACGCGGCCGTCGATCTGGGCGTCGTCATCTTCGTGACGCCCGGCGGCCTGCCCGCCCAGCACGAGGGCGCCACCGGCCGGCCGTGGGCGGCCGTTCACTCGTTCCCGCTCGCCTTCCGCTCGTGGGCCGCCGCGTACGGGCGGGGCGTCGCGCTCCGCACCGTCTCCGTCCGGCAGGTGCCCGAGGCATGCTGGCCGCTCCACGCCAAGGTGCGCAGTCGGCTCCATTATTTCCTCGCCGATCGCGAGGCGCACGCCGCCGAGTCCGGCGCGCGAGCCGTGCTCGCCCATGCCGACGGGCGGATCAGCGAGACCTCCACCGCGAACGTCGCGATCGTGCGTTCGGGCGTCGTGATCACGCCCCCCGCCACCGACGCGCTGCCCGGCATCAGCCTCGCCTTCACACGCTCGCTCGGCGAGCGGGCGGGCATCCCGTGGGAGTCCCGCTCCCTCACCGCCGACGACCTCGTGACCGCGGACGAGATCCTGCTGACGAGCACACCGAGCTGCCTGCTGCCCTGCACGCGCGTGGACGGACGCCCGGTCGGCGACGGATCACCGGGAGACGTCTACCGCACGCTTCTCGAGGCGTGGAGTCGGGCAGTCGATCTCGACATCGCGAGGCAGGCCGCCCTGGCGGCGGGCATCCACACCGCGCCGGCCCGCTGAGCGGCACCTTCGTTCGAGGAACCATCCGTGAAGAACGGCACGATCGAGGCTCCGCAGACCGTGCAGTACGCCGTGCGGCACACGACCACCTACCGCTATTCCGAGGCGGTGCCGGTGTGTCACAACGAGATTCACCTCGTGCCGCGGGCGCTGCCGCGGCAACGGGTCATGGAGACGGCGCTCGTCGTGGAGCCCGCGCCGGCGGGCGTCTCGTCATCGATCGACTACTTCGGCAACACCGTGGGGTTTTTCTCGATCGAGGAGGCCCATGAGCAGCTCGTCGTCGCGGCCTCGAGCCGCGTGGCGGTGGACACGCCTCCGCCCTGGACGGACCTGCCCGACATCCCGTGGGAGCAGGTGCGGGACGCCGTCGGCGGGCCGCCGCGCAACGGCACGGTCACGGCACGGGAGTTCGTGTGCGAGTCGCCACTCGTGCGCTCGGCATCCGCCCTCGCCGCGTGGGCGTCGAGCTCGTTCTCTCCCGGCCGGCCGTGGGCGGACGCGCTCCTCGACCTCACCCGCCGCATCCATCGAGACTTCGTCTACGATCCCACCGCCACGACGACGAGCACGCCGGTCGAGGACGTCTTCGCGCTGCGCCGTGGTGTCTGCCAGGATTTCGCGCACCTCCAGATCGCCTGCCTCCGGTCGCTCGGCCTCGCAGCCCGCTACGTCAGCGGCTATCTCTGCAACGAGCGGCGGGTGCATGGCTCGACCGGCGAGGGCGCCAACGACGCCGGCATGGTCGGGGCCGACGCCTCGCACGCATGGCTCGCCTGCTGGGGCGGTCCCGAGATCGGGTGGACCGCCGTCGATCCCACGAACGACTGCCCGGCGGGCGTCCTGCATGTGACCGTCGCGCGGGGACGCGACTACGGCGATGTGAGTCCGGTGAAGGGCGTCTGCGTCGGCGGGGGCACGCACGTGATGGACGTGGCCGTGCACGTGCGTCGGACGGCGTGAGGCGCGCCGACACCCCGACGCGATCGACGCCGCGGATCAGTCGATGTGCGCGAGATCGCACAGGAGGCTCGCCGCGACGGCGGGCGGGCAGCTCCAGACGAGGAAGAACAACGACTCCCGCGCGAGCCGTTCGGCCGGGTGACCGCGCACGAAGCCCGCCCCCTTGGCCGCCGTCAGGGCGGCCTGCGCCGAACGCGTCACGAGGCCGTTGGCATCGCCCCGCAGGCGGTCGCGCGCGGCGACCTCGATCCCATTCACGGCGGCCTCGTGGAGTCGCCCGGTCAACGCCGCCGCCTCCGCCGCGAGGCTTTCGGCGATCGCGCGCAGATGGGGACGCGTGTCCCCCTCGGCCGCGATGAGCCGCACGGCAGCCCGCGTGGCGCCGAGGGCCAGCGCCGTGGTCGCCAGGCCGCCGGACCGCGGGGTGTCCGCGGCGGCGACGATCACCGCGGCGGGCCGCACGGACTCGAGCCGCACCGCGGACGTACGGCTCGCCGAGAGGGCGAGCATCTCCATGGGCGGCTCGATCGAGAGGCCGGCAGCCGGGACCGGCACCACGAAGAAGAGCCGGTCTCCCGCGGCTGTCGCGGCACCGGTGACGATCGTGTCCGCCTCATCGGCGCCGGTGACCCACGGGCAGAGGCCGTCGAGTCGCCATGCGTCACCGTCCCGGGTGGCTTCGAGAACCGGCTTCCCGACGTGCTGGCGGCTCGTCGTGATCTGGGACACACCCACGGTGGTGAACGCCTCGCCCCGGGCGACCGGCGGCAGGTAGCGCCGACGCACGTCCGCGGCGGCCGTCGCGATGATCCTGACGGCGGCGGCCCACTGCGACATCACGAGTGCGGTCGTCAGACATTCCTCGGCGACCGTCGTGAGCAGCTCGAGAAGCCGCCACTCGCCCGCCGCGCTGCCACCGACGTCGGCCGGAACGAAGGCGGCAAGCACGCCGCTCTGGGCGAGCGCACGCATCGCCCCGCTCGACCAGGGGCCTTCGACGGCCGTCCTCCCGGCCACGACGCGGAGCGACGCTGCCACGTCGGCCAGCGCGTTTGCATCGGGCGCCGCGGATCGGGGGGTGATCATAGGTTCCACGCCGAGGCACCGGTGCGGGTCCGAACGAGCGTGGAGGCCGGCGCGGTGCGCCCGTGGCCGCGCGACCACACGCCGCGTCGTCGATTCGGAAGCAGCCGGGATACCGCCGTGTATACTGCCGCCACTTCTGGCAGGCGACCTCCTCCCCTCCTCCCCATGTCCGGAGTCCCACCATGAGCCGTGCAGAAGAAGCCCCCGCCGCCATCGCCACCCCCGCCTCGAACGGCGTCGCCCCCGTCGTCGGACCGCTCGCACCGCCGCGTCTCGACGAGCTTTCTCCCCAGAATCTCTACGCGAAGTGCCGTGCGCTCGCCCACAACCTGTGGTGGAGCTGGCACCCCGAGGTGACCAACCTCTTCCGTGAGCTCGATCCGGTGCGCTGGCGGCAGCTCGATCACAACCCGATCGCGCTGCTCGCCGAGTTCACGCCGGAACGGCTGGAGAGCCGGGCGGCCGAGCTCGTGCTCTACAGCCGCATCAATCAGGCCTACCGCAGGCTCAAGGAGTACCTCGCGGGTGAGAACACCTGGTGCACCGTGCACGCGGGCGTGCTCGGCTCGAAGCCCGTCGTCTACTTCTCGGCCGAGTTCGGCATCCACGAGTCGGTACCGGTCTACTCCGGCGGCCTCGGCGTGCTCGCGGGAGACCACATCAAAAGCGCCAGCGGGCTCGGGATTCCGCTCATCGCGGTGGGGCTCTTCTACAACCAGGGCTACTTCCGCCAGCAGCTCAACATCGACGGCTACCAGCACGAGGAGTACCTCCAGACCCGCGTCGACGCGCTGCCGATCGAGCCGGCGATCGACGTGCATGGCAAGCCCGTGCACGTGCAGATGGACACCCGGAGCGGCGTGCTCCACGCGAAGGTGTGGAAGATGGCCGTCGGGCGGGTGAGCCTCTACCTGCTCGATTCGGACGTCGAGGGCAATTCGCCGGAGGATCGACTGCTCACGAGTCGCCTCTACGGGGGTGACAACCGCGTGCGGATTCGCCAGGAACTGATTCTCGGGGTCGGCGGCGTGAAGGCAATCCGGGCGATGGGCCTCGTGCCGGGCGTCTATCACCTCAACGAGGGCCACTCGGCCTTCGCCACCCTGGAGGCGGTGCGGGGCCGCATGGAACGGGACGGCTACCCGTTCGACGACGCCGTCCGTCGGGTCGCCCGGCAGACGGTCTTCACCACGCACACGCCGGTGCCGGCCGGACACGACCGCTTCGACGCGGGGCTCATGGAGGAGCACCTCGGACCGACCCGGGACGCGATGGGCATCTCGCACGACCAGCTCATGGGTCTGGGACGGGTCGAGCCCCACAACCACTCCGAGCCCTTCTGCATGACCGTGCTCGGGCTCAAGATGTCCCGGCGTGCCAACGCGGTGAGCGCCCTGCACGGCCACGTGAGCCGGCGCATGTGGGCGAATCTCTGGCCGTGGCGGGTCGAGGAGGAGGTGCCCATCGGCCACATCACCAACGGCGTGCACGTGCCGAGCTGGCTGTCGTGGCAGATGCTCATGCTCTACGACCGCATCTTCCCGGCGAACTGGTTCCGGCGTATGGGCGAGCCGGACATCTGGCAGAAGATTCACGAGTGCGATCCCGGCGAGCTGTGGGAGACGCACTACGCCCTCAAGAACCTGCTCCTGCAGTTCGTGCGCCGGCGGCTCGCCCGGCAGTGCCGGCGACGCGGAGAATGCGACGAGGCGGTGGAGATGGCCCGCACGGTGCTCGACCCCAACGTGCTCACGATCGGCTTCGCCCGACGATTCGCCACCTACAAGCGGGCCGATCTCGTGCTCGCCGACCTGGACCGGCTGCACAAGCTGATCACCGATCCAATGCGACCGATCCAGATCATCTTCGCCGGCAAGGCGCATCCTGCGGACGAGCCGGGCAAGTCGCTCATCCGCCGGATCGCAAACCTCCGCAACGACCCGCGATTCGCCGGACGCGTGGTGTTCGTCGAGGATTACGACATCAACGTCACACGGCACATGGTGCAGGGCGTGGACGTCTGGCTCAACAACCCGCGCCGCCCGCTGGAGGCGTCGGGGACGAGCGGCCAGAAGGTGGTGCTCAATGGCGGCCTCAACTGCTCGATCCTCGACGGCTGGTGGGCCGAGGCGTTCGACGGTCGCAACGGCTTCGCCATCGGTCGCGGCGAGACGCACTCCAACGATGAGATCACCGACCGCCGCGACGGCGAGGCGCTCTACCAGGTGCTCGAGAAGGAGGTGATCCCGCTCTTCTACGACCGCGACTCCGACGGCCTGCCGCGCACGTGGATCAAGATGATGATGAACTCGATCAGCTCGCTGGCCTGGCGGTTCAGCGCCCATCGCATGGTGATGGACTACGCCCGGGCCTGCTACGTGCCGGCCGCCGGTGGCGTGTCGTGCGACATGGCAAGCCGCTGACTTCACGCTGTGCGAGGCACCGGGCAGTCCAGGCCCTCGCTGGACGTGGCCGAAGGTGGTGCGGCGCGGAGCGTCACTCCTCGACGACGCGCTTCCCGCGGAGGAGATGATGGTAGTGCTGCGCGAAGCGATGGGCCTCGTCACGCACGTATTCGAGGAGCCGCAGCGAGTAGGAGTCGCGGGACAGCCGCAGCGGCTCGGAGCGTCCCGGCACGAAGACCTCCTCCTCCCGCTTCGCCAGCGAGATCAGGCATGGCGCCCGCACGCCCAGGGCCTCGACCGCCTCGAGGGCCGCGGAGAG
>JBJTBO010000541.1:0-6806 GCA_046091445.1 Planctomycetaceae bacterium
CCCGGCCCCCGCCCCCCCCCCCCCCCCCCCCCCCCCCCCCCCCCCCCCACGCCGGGCAGCGTCTCGAGTCCGCTCGAGGCCGCCCCGCGCTCGTCGCCGACGACGGCGACGACGGTGCGCTCGGTCCCGACGATCACGTGGGGCCGGAGTCCGAGCCGCTCGACGTGCCGCACCACGTGCTCGAGCGCGGCCGTCGAGGCACCTGCTTCCATGACGATGATCATCGCTTCTCCTCGGGAGCCTTCGTCGGTTCGAAACCCGGCGGCAGCGTGTCGCCGCGCTTCGCGACGGCGGCACGGGTCGTGATCTCGATCTTCTCCGCGCCGTCCTGACGCCGCACCACGTAGACCAGCTTGCCCTCGGCATTGGACTTGCCGAGGATCACCCGCAGGATCGCGTCGGCGGTCGAGTCGCGCTCCGAGAGACTGAAGCTCTGGTTCTTGGTGATGCCCTCGAGCTGGAGGTCGCCGCCGTTAATCTCGATCGGCACGCCGATCTCGTCGGCGATCATCTGCACCGACTTCTCGAGCGTGTCGCGGTTGAACACGAGCGTCATCGGCCGTTTCAGCTTCGCGAGTGCGTCCTGCGGGGCCGCGGCCGCCGGCGTGGCACCCGCCGCCGCAGCGACCGCCGCCCCCGCTCCGGGTGCCTGGGCGAGCACGAGCTCTCCGGCCAGCGCGAGGTTGTGGCCGGCGTGCCGCGGGAGGTAGGCGTTGAGCACCGCGACCTGACCCTCCGCGCCCGACCGCAGGTTGGCGACGAGCGCCCGAAGCATGCCCGGCAGTCGCATGACCAGGCGCCGCCCGTGCGGGTGCGGGGCGAGAGCGGCGATCCACTCCTCGACCGAGTCGGGGAGGGCGTCGATGCGTTCCCGCAGCACGGGGGCGAGCGCGGCGGCCGCTTTGTCGAGCGTGCTGACGGCATCCAGCTCGGAATAGAAGTCCCTGCCTAAATGAGCCGACTGGGCGGCGGCTCGGACGTCCTCGCCGAAGAACGACTCGAGCGGCTCGGCCAGTCGCTCGAGAGGACCGCTGAGGATTCCCCTGCCCTCGGTGAAGAGATAGTGGGTGGCGACCGCGAGCGTCAGGTGACGGCCTCCGTCGAGGGTGGGGACGAGCGTCTCGAGGTCGCCCGGCAGCGGCGGCGGCGACGTGCCCCCGCGGACGATGTCCTCCATGAAATCGGTCGGAGCGACGACGAGCACGCGGCCCACGTCCGCCTTCGGCGTCCAGAACGCCAGGCGTGGCCCATGGTGGATCGTTTCGCCCGACACCTGCGTCTCGCGTTCCGCGCCCCACTGCCGGCTGCGGAAATCGTCCTGATCGGGAATGGTGCGGCCACCGGCGAGCCGGACGACGCACGCGCCCAGCACCGTGCCATCCGCAGCGGCCTGCCAGCCCGCCTGCACCGACTCGATGCCATCGAGGCCGCACCCGGTGACGGAAGCGAGCCACGAGGCGGCCGACTCCACGAGCGGGCCGAGCGCCTTGAAGAAGAGCAGGCCCTCCTCGTCGGCCATGATCTCCGCCGGCCTCGCACCAAGAAGCAGCTGGCTGCCACCCGGCAGATACGTCAACGGCAGCGCGGAGCCGTGCGTCGGTGCGGCCCACGGCAACGAATCGTCTGCGACCACGACGGGCGCGATCGCCGCGGGCGGGCGCGGCGCGGGCCCGGTGCCCGCGGGGGCCGGAGCCGGTGAGTCTCCCGGCGCGGAGGGCGGCGCGGCGGTCGATGCCGCGAGGGCCGGGTCGGGTGACAACGGGGCGGTCGCTCCGCCGTCGTCCTGAGGAGCCTCGGTCGAGGCGCTCGAGTCGGACCCACCCGGCGGGCCGCCGCCCGTGCCGCCCCTGGTGAAGAGACCGAACGGATCGAGCCAGGCTCCGGCCGCGACGAGCATGACGAGGGCCGCCGCCCCGGCGATGGCCCCGCTGGGGAAGGTGCGGCGGGGCGACGGGCGTTGCGCCGCGGGCCGGGTGGAGGCGTCGGTCGTCACGGCCAGCTGGGGATGCGAGTGATCCACGCCCACCAGGGGCGTGCCCGCGTCGAGCCCGAAGCACGCGGCGATCGCCTCGGCGGCCTCTGCCGCGGTGCGGTAGCGGGCCTCCGGATCCCGTGTCGTCAGGTACGACACCAGCGTTCCCACTTCCTCAGGCACGACGGGCGGACCGAGCGGTGGCACTCCCGAGATGGCGGCCTGCCTGAGCGTGGCGCGCGGCTCGCCGCGCCAGCCGGGCACCTGTCCGGTCAGGAGCGCGTGGAGCACGCCGCCGATGGCGTACACGTCCGATCGCGCGTCGCAGACGGCGTTGGGACGGGTCAGTTCCGGAGCCACGAAGGACGCCTGGGTGCCGAGGCGCTCGAGGTCCTCGTCGCTCTCGAGCGGGATTCGGGGCGGATCGAGATGCGGATCGCCGACGAGTGGGTACTGCAGCACGCGCGCAGCGTCGGGATCGGCCGGCCCGTCGCCGCTGGGCAGTCGCACCGCGTCGAGCGACAGGCCCCCATGCACCTCGCCGGCCGCGTGCAGCGACGCGATGCTCCGCGCGACCCGCAGGCCGAGCGCACCGGCGACCCGCGGCGACATCGCGCCGGACCGGGCGAGCACCCTGCCGAGCGACTCGCCCGCGACCTGCTCGCAGACGATGAATCGGGTCGTGTCGGCCTGCTCGATCGACCAGGTACGGGAGAGGACCGGATCGGTCGCGGCGATGGCCGCGGAGGCGCGGCGGGCGATTCCGGGCCAGATGGCCGGGTCGTCGCAGCGTCGTGACCCGAGCAGCACGATGCTGAAGACGCGGCCGGAAGGCTCATGCCGAGCCGTGAAGAGGGGCACGTTGCCAGGATGTTCGTGGCGATCGAGCAGCCGGTACTCACCGACGAACCAGGGGCCGCGCGACCCGGCCAGGAGCCGCTTCGCCTGCCACCGCGTGAGCAGCCCGCGGCCGACGAGCCAGCTGGCGACCGCGGCCGCATCGGCTCCCTGCGCGTCGCTCCGCTGCGCGTGCTCGCGTTGGATCGAGGAGAGGACGGCCGGCCCGACGAGGCGGCTCTGTCCGAGTGCGTTCCAGAATTCGACGACCGTCGGCTGCGGCATCCTCGTGATGACTCGGCTTCGGGGTGGAGGGCGGACGACACGGCACCGGCCGCGCCCTCGCATCCGCGGAAAGAATCGTAGCGTCTGATGCGATCCACCGTACCGCCTCGGCCCGTGGAGCACGAGGGCGTGGGACGGGGTGCGGCCCCGTTCGCGCCCGGAGGGCCGTCGCGTTCACGGCGCGCGTCGACGGGTGGACCGCGGCGGGTGGGCGAGACCGCGGTGGGTGACGCGTTGGCGGCCTCGTACAGGCGGACGGTTTGCTATGCTCCCGACCCCGCGTCGATCGGTGCGCGCCCGGGCCCGTCGGATCCGTCGACAGCCGCCGAGCATGCGTGTGCGTCGCCGATGACGAACCGGCAGGAGCTGTCATGCGAGCGAGTGAGGCCATCCGCATCTACTTCGATCGGGCCGCCGATCACCTGGACCTGTCCGCTCCCATGCGAAGGCTCCTGCTCACGGCGAAGCGGGAGGTGCAGGTGCACATCCCCATCGAGAGGGACTCGGGAGAGCTGACGACCTTCATCGGCTACCGGGTGCAGCACAACGACGCTCGCGGGCCGCTCAAGGGCGGGCTGCGCTACCATCCGCAGGTCGACCTCGACGAGGTCCGCGCGCTTGCCTCGCTGATGACGTGGAAGACCGCCGTCGTCGACATTCCCTACGGCGGGGCGAAGGGGGGCATCGCGGTGGCGCCCGCCGAGCTTTCCACCCACGAACTGGAGCGGCTGACGCGGCGCTTCGTCGACGCGATCCACGACCTGTTCGGCCCGGACGTCGACATCCCCGCGCCCGACATGGGCACGTCCGGCGACGTGATGGCGTGGATCATGAACCAGTACGGCAAGTACCACGGTTTTTCGCCCGCCTGCGTCACCGGAAAGCCGGTCGAGTATCACGGCCTTCCCGGTCGCGAGGAGGCGACGGGGCGCGGCGTGGGCATCCTGACGCTGAAGCTGCTCGGCCGCCTCGGCCGGCCGTTGCCCGG
The DNA here is from genome assembly GCA_046091445.1 of Planctomycetaceae bacterium. Classification (GTDB taxonomy): domain Bacteria; phylum Planctomycetota; class Planctomycetia; order Pirellulales; family UBA1268; genus QWPN01. Next base: position 4,083 of record JBJTBO010000541.1, read on the forward strand.
CACGCGGGTGGCCATCCAGGGGTTCGGCAACGTCGGGACGCACGCGGCCAAGTTCCTAGCCGACGCCGAGTGCCGCGTCGTCGCGGTGTCCGACGCGGGAGGGGGCTTCCATCGCGCGGAGGGGCTCGACGTGCTCGAGCTCCTGCGGCACGCGCGGGCCCATGGGGGACTCCTCGCCGGATTCACCGGGGGGGACCCGATGTCGAACGCCGAGCTGCTCGCCGCCGAATGCGACGTCCTGATTCCGGCGGCCCTCGGGGGCGTGCTCACGGCGGCCAACGCGGCCTCCGTGCGGGCCCCGATCATCGTGGAGGCGGCGAACGCTCCGATCGATCCCGACGCCGACGCCATCTTCGATGCCAGCGGCACGCTGGTGTTGCCCGACATCCTCGCCAACGCCGGGGGCGTGACCGCCAGCTGGTTCGAGTGGGTGCAAAACCGCCAGCACTACCAGTGGGGCATCAACCGCGTGCGCCAGGAACTCGGCCGCATCCTCGCCGAGTCGTTCGAGCAGGTCTGGCAGCTCTCCACGGCACGGCAGGTGAGTCTTCGCACGGCCGCCTACATGCAGGGCGTCAGCCGGGTGGCGAAGGCGACCGTCCTGGGTGGGCTGGCCTGAGCGCCGCCGGTGTCGGCACGGTGCGGCCCCGGGGCGGCATTCAGTGCGTGGCGGCCCGGTACCACTGGCCGCGGAGCCAGTCGGCGACGATGCCGAGCTCGGACTCCGTCAGGGCCGGGCTCTCCCCCTCGTCGGCCACGCCGAAGCGCGGCATGCGATCGTTCGAGTCGCCGTAGAACCGCGCGTGCGTCGGATCGGTGATGATCCCCACGAGCCATTCGCGGCCTCCCCAGCCGTTCAGGTCGGGGGCCGATCCGAGGTCGGTGCCGTTGTCGCCGAAGGCGTGGCAGGCGCCGCACCGCTCCCCGCTGGCGACGAGGTCGCGTCCCCGGGCGACGACCTCCCGGCCCACGTCCGGTTCGGGCAGGCCGGCCTCCGCCGCCATCGCGGCGACGACGGCGGCGATGTCCTCCTGCGGCCAGGTGTCGGCATCGGCGAGATCGCCCGTCACGAACGACACCATGTCCCCCTCCTTGTGTGCCGTGTTGCCGAAGTAGGCCGGGCCACCGACCTGATCGGCGTCGAGCAGGCCGCGCATCCATGCCGCCGAGCCGAAGCCGAAGAGGTTCGCGGCGGAGGCGTGCGCGAACGCGGTCGCCGCCGCGGGATCGGCCGGATCGAGGTGTGCGTGACAGCTCGCGCAGTGCTGCGCGAAGAGCCGCGGCCCCTGGCTCGCCGGATCGGTCCGCACGAGCTCGAGCATCCCGGCGGGGGGAATGCGCTCGGGCCTTCCCGCCAGCTCGACCGCACGGGCCGCGTCCACCTTCGCCTGCCGCGCCGCCGCGAGGAACGCCCGCGAGTGGCGGACCTTGCGCAGCCGCTTGATCTGCCGTTCCGCGTCCGCCCGCTTCGCCGGGTCGCCGCCCACCGCGGCGGCCAGCTTCGCCGTGTTCCCCTCCGTCTCCGCGTCGAGCCGTTCGGCCTCGGCGAGCGAGGCCGGATCGACCCACAGGGCGTAGTAGTCCTCGTTGAGCGCGAGCCCGGTCAAGAGCGCGGCTCCCGCCACGATCCCGAGCGTGAAGGCGACGTTGAAGCGATGCCCGAGCCGCCAGTGTCCGAGGATCGGCATCAGGAACATGACGGTCATCACGAGACCGGGCACCACGATCGCGCCGAGGAACTCGCCGCTGGCACCCCAGCCCTCGAACACCTTGAGAAACTGGAAGAGGAAGAGGAAATACCACTCGGGACGGGCTGCCGCGTACGGGAGCGAGGGGTCGGCCGGGGCGCCGAGTTCGGCCCCCAGTTCGCCGGGCACCACCGTGCCACCCGCGAGCATCGTCCGCACCGCGGGCACGAGAATGACGCCGAGCACGACCGCCATGACGGCGAGCATCGCGACGGCATCCTTGAGCACCTGATCGGGCCAGAACATCGCGTCGGGCCGCGTGAGCGGCTGCTTCGCGTGGAGGCCGTGCTTGCGAAAGAGCGCGAGATGCACGACGAGCATCACCACGAGCCCGGCCGGGAGAAACCCGGCGTGCAGCGCGAAGAAGCGGGTCAGCGTGTGATGACCGTAGTCCGGGCCGCCCACCACGAGCTGCTGGAGCGCGGGACCCACCAGTGGCACGAGGCCCGCGAGGTTCGTCGCCACGCGTGTGGCCCAGTAGCCCTTCTGGTCCCACGGCAGCAGAGACCCCGTCAGCGCCATGCCGAGCACGAGCATCATCAGCACGAGGCCGAGCCAGAAATTCACCTCGCGCGGCGCCCGGTAGGCGCCGTCGATGACGACCTGCAGGAGATGGAGGGCCAAGAGGACGACCATCGCCTGCGCCATGAAGTGATGAATGCCGCGGAGGAGCCAGCCGCCGGCCATCTCGTGCTGGATGTAGTAGACGCTCTCCCAGGCGGTCTGGGCGCTCGCGGAATAGCTCGCCCAGAGCACGAGCCCCGTGATCACCTGCACGAGAAAGGCGAACACGAGCGTGCTGCCCCAGACGTAGCGCCACCGGGCGCCGCCCGGCACGCGCTCGTAGAGCGCCTCGTGCAGGATCGCGCGATAGCCGGTGCGATCGTCGAAGAAATCGGCGAGACGACCGAGGAGGCCTCCGCCGCCGGGGCGTTGTGCGGTGCTCATGGTGCGTGTCGGGCGGGCGTGTGGGGGT
>JBJTBO010000542.1:0-10099 GCA_046091445.1 Planctomycetaceae bacterium
CAAGACACTCGCGCCATCCCCGCGGTTGGCCTGGGCGGACTCCCCGACCGAGGCCGGGCGCAGCACCCACGTCCGCGGCAGATTGGCCGACTCGACGGCCGCCTCCACCGCCGGGGCGAACGCCCCATCGACGAGGCCCAGCGGCCACTGCAGACCCCCTTGGCAGGCGTCGAGGACCACGATCAACGCCACCTCCTCCGAGACCGCCTGTCGGGCCGTCCGCAGCAGGCGGTCCACCGTGATGCATCGGCCGTCGCCGATGCTCGACTCCGCCTCGGCAAGGCCCGGTGGGATGAGGCAGGCACGACCCTCCGTGTCGATGCTGCCGAGCATCGACAGGTAGAGCATCACCACGTTCTTGTCGGGACCGCCCGGCTTGGCGCTCGTCAGGTGCGTTTCCAGCACCTTGAGGGTCTCGTCCGCTGCGGTGGTCGCGAGCTGCGTGCCGACATCGTCGAGCGCGATCGAGCGCGAGCGAAACAGGCTGCCGTCGGATCGTGAGATCCGAGCCAGAAGTGACGCATCCTCGAAGGCGAGCCTGATCGGCATGAGCGGCGGCTCGTAGACCTTCGCGAAGAACGCCACGACCGGCATGTCGCGCTTCAGCGAGAGCAGCAGCCAGACGAGCAGCAGGACGAGGGCGAGCAGGACGCCCGAGACGGCCAGTCGCCACAGGAGGCGCAGTGCGTACGAGCCCGTCTTCACGGCCTCCGGCGAGACGCGCCACGATTCGCGCTTGGCACCCCGGGGCGGCCGGCGGCCGGTGGCGGGTGCACCGCTGCCCGGCTTGCGCCAGGAGGCCGCCTCGTCGGGCGCTGAGAAGGGCTGGTTGGTCATGGATGTCGGCCGACCCCGGAGGGATCACTTCATTTCCAGGGTCACGTTCGGGGCCGGTGCCGGGGGCGCGGCGACGACCGCGGGCGTCGCCTCCGACGAGTAGGACCGGTTGCGCACCGGTCCGGTCGCCTTGAGCGTGTACGTTCCCGGGTCGAGGTCGCGGAACGTGAAGACGCCGTCCGCACCCGATCGCTGCGGCGGCGGCGCGTTGGGGCCGTCGATGCGCACGAGGACGTTACGCTCGCCACGATTCTGGAGCACCACCTTCCCGTTGATCTGTCCCTTCGCCACGGCGACCGAGGTGTCGATCCAGACCCGACTCGGCGGGTGGGCCAGCCCGACGCGGTCGGTCGCCCGCACCAAGAGCGGCACCCGCGCCCCGGGCGGCAGCGGCTGCGTGTCGAGCCGGATCTCGTAGCTTCCGCCCCCGAGTCCCACCGCGGGCGCCCACGCCTCGGGCGCGCCGTCTCCCTTGAGGTCGAGCGCCCACTCGACGCGGGCCACGCCCGAGACGCCGGGGATGTGCGTGCCCGGAGCCGTCGCGAACGACTCCCGCGGATCGTCCACCGCCATCACCGGCACGGTCAGGCGACGACCGACGGTGGCGTTCATGAGCGGCGGCACCTCGACCTTCGGCGGCCGACCGTCCATCACGAACGTGCGCGTGTCCTTGAGCGCGGCGGCCATGCCCGGTGCCGCGAGCCTGGCCTCGGCGACGAGATCGAGATCCACGTACCCCTCACCCGTCGGCGCGATCGACCAGTCCGCCACGTCGGCCCGCACGGCGATGGCGGCCGATCCCTTCGGCGGTTCCGCCGTGTACGTCACCTGCCGGTCGCCGACCGCGGTCCAGACGGTCTGCGTGCCCTCGGCCATCATGCCGCCGGCGCGGACGGCGCGAAACGCGAGCGACACGATCGCCTCCGGCGGCTGCGTCGCGGCGACGGCCGCCCCGCCGTCTCCGGGAGGCGCGCTGTCGGGTGGTGCATCGACGATGAGCGTGATCGGAATCGCGTCGGCCGGGGCCTTGATCGCGGGGGGCACCGCGGGCCGTGGTCCGCCGAAGGTGATCGCGCGGAAATCATCCTGCGGCTCCTGCGCGATCCCGTCGGCTGCGGCACTGCAATCGACGATGAAGACGAAGGCCCGTGGATAGCCGTTGACCGACACGGCCAGCCATGCGCGCGCATCGGCATCCGAGCCCTGCCACGTCGCCGTCAGCACGTCGGTGGGGCGGGAGCGGGTGAGCACCGTCGCGCCGCGCCGCACGCCGAGCGGCTGCGGTGCCGTCAGCGGAGCCGAGGGCAGTGGCTCGAGCGCGACGCGCAGTCCCTCGGGCGGCAGTCCCTCCACGCCGGAGGCCGCCGCGGGCTCGACGCGCACGGAGACGACGCGTTCGTCCCGGCTCCACGTCGCCGAGGCCCGCAGTCGCTGGCGCGGGTGCTCCACCGAGAGCTTGAGCCGGACGAAGAACGCACGCTTCGGCTCGCCGGGCGTGGTCTCCTCGAGCATGATCGCGAAGTCCGGCCCGATCGGTCGCGGGCCCGGCGCAGCCGGTGGAGTCGCGCCGGCGGCCGGCTGGGGAGGCGGCAATTCGGCTTTCGGTGCCGGCGGTGGAAAGGTGACGACGGTCGCGTCCGACTGGGCGGCGAGCGAAAGTTTTTCGATCGTGGCGACAGGTTCCGGGAGCGTGGAACCGGCCTCGAAGGCGTCGCAGAAGTCGGACCAGACGGCGGCGCGGGTGCGGCCCGACTGCGAGTTGATCGGATCCAGGACGGGCAACGAAAAGAGTCGCGCCGTGAACGTCCGGGAGATGTCGGCCCGGTTCTCGAGCGCCACCTCCCATGCCGTGGAAGCGCCGGGCACCGCGAGCAGATCGACCTCGAACCGCTCCGCCGAGGTCTCGCGGCCCGCCGGCCGGTTCGGGGGGTCCGCCCGCGTGGCAAAGCGATACCGCGACGCATCCATGCCGGGCTCGCGTGGCACGCGGCGCACCCCCAGGGCGATGTCGCGGCGTGCCGGGAGTTCGAGTTCGACGTCCCTCAGGGCCGACAGGGTCGCCGACTCGACCGAGATGCCAAGCGCGATCGTCGCGCGCTCGTTCGCCGTGCGACCCCGGTTGGCGAGGATGCGCAGGCCCAGGGCGGGACCCGCGAAGGGGAGATTCCTCGCGTGCATCGGCTCGCCCGGCCGAGCCTCCCGATCTCCGTCGACGACGACGCGGATGTCCGCGGGGTCGAAGGTCAGCCGCACCGTGGCATCGGGCGGCGGGGGATCGTTGCCGGGCAGCACGATCCGCCCTTCGAGTGGCGCGGTGAGCGACAGCCGCCGCGCATCCCCGCGCACGTCGAAAGCCAGCATCGTCGTCGTTCGGGGCGTCCAGTCGGGCATGCCCGCCACGATCGGCCGGTCGATGGCGGCGACGTCGCGGGAGTCGAGGACGCGAAGCAGGCTCGCGCCCACATCGTCGAGGGTGCGACTCGGCGTGCCGTCCTTGTTGCGGAGGGTGCCGAGCACGTCGGCGACCCGTGCCTCCAGGTGCGCGACGAGCCCGCCGAGCGCGACGATCTGCGCGATCGCCTCCTTGCGGTCGGGCGTGGTCTGCGGGAGGACGGCGGCGGCGCGACGAACCGCGGCGATGTCGCCGGTGAGATTCCTGTAGTCCGGCTCATTCGCGAAACCGCCCGCATCCATCCCGATGCTCGCCTCCGCGAGTCCGGCGATCGCGAGGACGCGTCCGGCGATGAACTCCAGGTTCGTGCGATCGATCGCCTCGTCGAGCTCGACGACGACGGGCAACGGCCCGGCGGCTTGGGGAAGGCCGTCGAAAGGATCGCGGCCGCCCTCGGCCGGATTGGCCGCATCGGCCGACGACCGTGCCTCGTGGAGCCCCTGCAGCCGCTGCCGGATGCGGGTCCGCACCTCGGTTCCGATCGCCGGGCTCGCGAGCGCCGCGACCCAGCCCTCGAAGCCGCGACTTTCACTCCGCGTGGCCTGGTCAGGCACCAGCGAGCGAATCACCCCGCGCAGCAATTCCGTCGCGACGGTCGTCTCGGAGACCAGGCTCCGCGTCGCGGACGAGAGTGGATCGAGCCCGACCGCTCCCGTCGCCGCGTCTGTCTGAGAGGTCCGACGGATCAGCGACGTCAGCACGTTGACCTTGTCGAGCAGGGTCGCGACCCGAGCCGGGTGGATCGGTGGAGCCGCGGCGCCGCCGGTGATCTTGCCGCTCACGGCGATGATCGATCGGAGCACGACGATGGCGTCGTTGCGTGCCGCGAGCGCCCGCGTGAAGCTGGCCGGAGCCGCGGCCCAGCGCGATGCGAAGGCGTCATCCTCCACGCGTTCGAGCGCCGCCTGCAGCTTGATCGTCGGCGCGGTCGCCGCCCGCACCGCCGTGGCGCCCGAACCGGTGGACCACGCGGCCCACAGGGCGGCGAGATCCTGGCCGAGTTTCTGGAAGGCCACCTCGGCCCGCTCCGCGAGCGGCCCGGTCCCCCGGCGTCGCGAGTCCGCCGATGCGACCAGCGCGAAGAGCCGTGACCAGATGTGCGGTGCGAAATCGACGACGACCGGCCCCGGGCCCGCGGAGACGACGGTCGTCGGGCCGCCGGCAGGAGTGCGGTGCCGCCGATCGGCGAAGCGGTCGAGGGCCTCCCAGGCATCGGCGGGAGGCCTCGGCTGGTCGGGCGTCTTGACAGGCTCGGGGAGCGGCTCCTTGTTCGTCGGGGCGTCTGCGGGCGCTGCGGTTCCAGCAGTCGCCTGCGGCGCGGCGGCTGCGGCAGCGGGCGGCGTGGACGCAGCGGCTTTCGCTCCCGGCTCGGCGGCCCCCTGTGCACCGGGCGGTGCAGGTGCCTGCTGCTGACCGGTGCGGTTTTCCTCCGGGGCCGGACCGGGCGAAGCCGCTTCCGCGGCGGCCGTTTGACGCACGCCGGTCGTCGTCGGCCTGGCACCGGCGGCTGGCTTGGCGTCGGGCGAAGGTGCGACCTGACGAGGCTCATCGGGCGCCGCGGGCTCTGGCGGACCGGCAGCCGGCTCCTTGGCCGTGCCCGATGCGCTCGGTGTCGCCGGGGAGATGTCCTTCGTCGGCTTCGCACGCGCAAGGCGGACGAGCGGGACATCCTGCGGGATGTCGCTCGTCGCGATCCGGCCGACACCCAGCTTCCAGAGCACGGGAGTCTGAACCGACCGGCCACCGCTGGCCTGTCGCACCCACTCCGCGGTCCACGCCTTCACGAACGGCACGACCTCGTGCAGCTCGACCATGCCGTCACCATCCCCCCACGGCCGTTCGTCGGCACCTCCCCCGAGCGCCAGTTCGACCGCACGGGAGAAATAGGTCCGGCCGCCGGCCGTCGTGACCGCCGAGTGCTGGAAGAGATCGTGCGATCCCAGGACCCAGTTGTGGTAACTGGCGTCCCGTTGCGGGTGGGCAAAGTCGACGTCGAGCACGCGGGGGACCACGTTGCCGAGCACGCCGAGGCGCGGTTCCCACGCGACGTCACCGAGGTCGAGCACGTGCAGCGTGGTGTAGGGCGGAGCGGCCCCGATCGCCTCGACGACGTCGCGGATCGGGACGACCTCCCGGGGTCGTGTGCCCGCGACGGAGAGGTCACTCGCGAGAAAGCAGGCGCGACCGGCGATCGGGTCGGTGCGGGACCCCGGATCCGCGCCGGGAGAGGGGGGCACGACGATCGCCTGGCTGCGCACGTAGGCGATCATCACGTCCTTGGGACGCAGGTCGAGTCGCAGCATCCGTGGCAGGAGCAGTTCACGCAGGCCCTCGGCCGACTCGAGACCCGTGAGGTCGAGCACGTCGGTGCCCAGCTTGGTGCCGAGGTGGCCGGCCAACGACGTGCCGAGCGCCGCGCGATCCTCGCTCCCGTAGGGCACCGGCTCGATCGTGCCCAGCTCGTACTGATCGATGAGGAGCGTGACGGCCGCGGTCTGCCAGCGGAACAGCGGCGCGACCAGGATGCCGACGACCACCGCCGCGCCGATGATCGCGATCGCCAGCAGGCCGAGGCCCTTGACGAGTCGGCCGACGCGGCGTGATCGCGATGCCTGACGCGGTTCGGCGCGCCAGCGTCCCGGCGGCCTGGCGGAGGGTGGTCCCGTAGACAACGCGTCGACATCCGTGTGACGAGAGCGGGCCAAAACCCGCGTGGTTTACCACTTCCAGCCCGGATGGTATCGTTCCGCGGAGCATGCGTAAATGCTCGGGTGCTGCGCCCTCACGCCTGGAATGGCGATCGTCGAGCGCGGGCCCGGACGTGCCAGCGGGCGGCCTGCCGACGACCATCTTGCGGAGTCGTTCCGCCACCCATGCGACACCTGCCCGTTCACTGGTCGGAGGGAATGTTCCTCCGGCCGCAGCAGTTCCAGGCGATGGATCGCGCCCGGGCGGAGGAACTGGCAGCCGCGACGGCCGCCTCGGATCCCTGCTCGTACGGAATCGTGCGCGTCGAGATCAACCCGGCGGCCCTGGCGGCCCGCCAGTTCGAGGTGCGGAGGTGCCAGGCGCGGCTGCGTGACGGCACGCTCGTCTGGCTCGAACAGGGCGAGGAGCCCGACCGTCTGAGCCTCGAGCGGGCCGGAGAGCAGATGGCCGCGCTCTCGGCGGCGCTCGACGATCCGCTCAAGGAGGTGGACACGCTGCGGGTCTATCTCGCGGTGCCCCGGTTCGATCCGGCCGGTGCCAACGTGTCGCCTCCGGGGCCGCCCGATCGAAGCCGGATGCTCGTGACGCGGCAGCCGGTGCAGGATGACACGACGGGCGGCAACGACCAGGAAGTCGAGTTCCGGCGGCTCAACGTCCGGCTCAAGCTGTCCACCGAGGATCTGTCGGGCTTCGAGGTGCTGCCGATCGCGCAGATTCGCCGGGCCGGCAATCGCGAGGCGGCACCGGAGGTCGACCAGGACTATTTTCCGCCGATGCTGGCGGTGGACGCGTGGGCGCCGCTCGGACTCGATGTCGTGCGGGGCGTGTACGACCTCGTCAGCCGCAGGGTCGAGGTGCTGTCCGCCCAGGCGGTGAGCCGGCAGGTGGGGTTTTCGAGTTCCGAGCCTGGGGATCTCGATCGGCTGATGATGCTCTCCAAGCTCCTCGAGTCGCAGGCGGCCCTGCGGGTGGTGGCATTCGCGCCCGGTGTCCACCCGCGCGTCGCCTATACGGAGCTCTGCCGGGTGGCGGGACAGCTGGCGGTCTTCGAGCAGGATCGCTGCCAGCCGGAGCTGCCCCTCTACGACCATGACAATCTGGCCGGCATCTTTCGCGACGTGAAGACCAGGATCGAGGCCATGCTCGGCCGGGTCGTCAGCCTCGACTTCGAGCAGCGCTACTTCGTCGGGACCGCGTCGGCCACACTGGCCGTGACGATGGACCCGAAGTGGCTGAGGACCGACTGGCAGTGCTACGTGGGCGTGCTCCACGGCGAGATGGCCGAGGAGGAGTGCCACAGCCTGCTGACCGGCAACGCCCATCTCGACTGGAAGCTCGGCAGCCCGGACGAGGTGGACAGGCTCTTCCGCCTCGGACTGCCGGGCCTCGAGCTTTTCCCGTTGGAACGGCCGCCGCGGGCCCTGCCGGCGCGCAGCGGCTGGCTGTATTACAGGATCGGCACCGAGAGTCCCGCCTATCGTTCCGTGCAGGTGGCGCAGGGGCTCGCGATCCGACTGCGGGACTCGGCGATCATCGGCGGTGAGGAACTCGTCGGCAGGCGGCGGGTCCAGGTGGCGTTCCAGGGTCGCGCCGCCGCCCTGGAATTCGCGATGTTCGCGGTGCCGAAGTCGTGATCGGGGCGTGTTCGATCCGAGCCGGGACGGCGGAGCCGTTGCGATGACGCCGGAATTTGCCACGACCGCATCCGCGCTCCTGCTCGACGTGCTCGAGTTGTGCGAACGCGCGTCGCGGGGCACCGCCGGACCCGCAGACCGTGAGCGGGCCGGGCTGCTGGCCGCCTTCGCCGCGTCCGCGACCGCCATGCGCGGGACGCGTGCCGAGGAGTGGCATCTGGCCAGTTACGCGCTCGCCGCGGTGGCGGACGAACTGTTGATCGTCGACATCAAGTGGCCCGGGGCGGACTGGTGGGAAAACCATCCGGTGGAGGTCGAGCTCTTCGGATCGCGCCGCAGGGCGACCGAGTTCTTCGACCGGGCGACGAAGGCCGCATCCTTCCCGATCCGCGACGCGCTGACGGTCTATGCCGCAGCCGTGGCCATCGGCTTTCGCGGGATCATGCGCGACGACCCCGAGAAGCTCGAGACATGGATGCGGGCGAACGGCCAGGTGCTCAAGCTGCCGGATGGGCGGCCGGCCCTGCGTTCCCGCACGATCGAACTGACGGGCGCACCGCCCCTGCGGAGCCCGGTGACGATCATCTGGCAGGGTCTGGCTGCGGTGGTGCTCACGCTCTTCGCCGTCGTCACCGCCTGGTGGGCGTTCGTGGTATCGTGACCGGTCTTGGTCAGTCACGGAGTGAACGCCGCCAGGCGAGGGATCGACGACGATGGCGTGGCTCACGGCTCTCTTCATGCTGCCGGTCAAGCTGGTGACCGCGGCGATCAACTGGTTTCTCTCGCTCTCCCTGCCCGCTCGGATCGCGTGGTCGGTGGGCGTGGTCCAGTTCTTTCTCTGCCTGCTGACCCTGCTGCTGGTGATTGTCAGCGGAGGTCGCCCGACCTTTCAGGCATGGTGGACGCCCGGCAAGGGCATGCAGCTGCTCATCTTGCTCCTCTTGGTGCCTGTTTTCGTCTATTTCGCGATGCGGCTGTGGCTGCACGAGGAGGTGTCGCGGTGGCGTGACATCGAGAAAGCGTGGCGCGAGGCCCGGATCGAGCTCGATCGGCAGCAGATCGACCTGCGGGACGTGCCGCTGTTCGTCGTGCTGGGCACCGACGGTCGGGACGAGGAGCGGGCCATCATGCAGATGGCACCGGTGCGGTTCGTGGTGACGGGCTCGCCGCCGGGCAGCGCGCCGCTCCATGTCTACGCCGGCCAGGAAGCCGCCTTCCTCTGTCTCTCCGGGATCGGTCAGGCGTGCTCCGTCCTCGAGTTGGTGCGGCGCGGAAGTTCTCCCAGCCAGCCGCAGTCGGCTGCGGCGGCGGCAGCTGGCGTGGTCGGCGCCGCGTCCTTCGCGCTCTCGGCGACCGAGCGTGCCGAGGCCAGTGACCGCCTGACCGCGATCTGCGAGCGCGTGCGCGCCATCCGTCAGCCGGTCGCCCCGATCAACGGCATCGCCGTCATCGTCCCACTCCATCTCGACGAGGATCCAGCGAGCTTCATCGAGACACTCGGCGCCTCGACGGCGGGTGATCTCTTGCAGATGACGCAAGCGTTTGGATTGCGCGTTCCCATCACGTTCGGCTGTGCACTTCCCGGGCAGATGGCGGGATGGAAGGAGCTCGGGGGCTTGCTGACAGCTGGGGACCGCGGCAAGGCCGCAGGGCAGGCCTTCTCGCCGGGGCTCCTGGCGACGCCCGAGGACCTCGCCGCACTGGCCGTCAACGCCAGCGGGCGGTTCACCGACATCATCGGCGAATTGGTCGCCGAACCGCGCGCGGTGAGCCGGCCTGCGGCCAATCGGTCGATGCTGCGGTTGATGTGCCGCATGCGCACGGCCGGCGTCGACGCCATCACGAGCTACCTCCAGAAGGCGGTCGACTTCGTGGCCGACGCGGCACCCCCCCTTCTGGCTGGCTGTTTTGTGATGGCGCCCGGCGAACGAGGCGACGCCGGGTTTTTTGGCAGGGGCTTCTTCGAGCGGCTGGTGGCCGTGCAGGGTGAGCTCGAGTGGACGCAGTCGCGGCTCGGTCGAGACCGACGGTACCGCCGGATGACAGCGGTTTTCCTCGCCTTGATCGGGTTTCTCGCCCTCGCCATCGCCGGCATCGTCGCCTGGCGGCTGAGCTTCTGACGCCCCGCCGCGCCCCACCGGCGGGGCGCGTACACCGGAGCTAGACTTCGTGTGTCGGGGCTCTTGGGCGTCATGGCGGGCCCGCGGCCCGAGGACCCGGCGTCCGCGCGGAGTGTCCGTCCCATGGCCGGTTTCGTTCTCGATCTCGATGTGCTCCGCGTGCCGGTGGCGGCGGATGCGCCCGCGGGGATCGACCTGCAGATCGACGAGGCGGGGCGCGCGAGGCGTTCCGCGCTCCGTGACCTCCGCGAGGAGGCGCGTCGGATCGAACGACAGGCCGACGAGGGGGATGCGGCGGCGGGTGGCTGGCCCGCGGCCGTCGGCATCTGGCGTCAGGTGCGGGACGA
>JBJTBO010000543.1:0-10590 GCA_046091445.1 Planctomycetaceae bacterium
GCGCCGGCGGATCGAACGCATCTTCGCCGACACGCTCGAGCGGGTGCGCCGGCTCGTGGAGCTGAAGATCGATCCGACAGCGGCCCTCCAGAAACCCTGGCGCTACCTCCGGGCGCCGCTCGACGCGCTGACCACGCTGCCGCGTGGCGTGCGGTCCGGGCCGGTGCTCGCCCGCACGACGTCCCTGTCCGCTCTGCCCGGGGTCGTCTGCTGGCCCGGTGACGGCGGCCCCTTCGTCACCCTCCCCGCGGTCTACACCGAGGATCCCGCGCGCCCCGGCACGCGGCACTCGAATCTCGGCATGTACCGCGTGCAGCTGGCGGGCAACGACTACGCTCCAGACCGTGAGGCCGGCCTCCACTACCAGCTCCATCGGGGCATCGGCGTCCACCATGCCAAGGCGCTGGCCCGGGGCGAGCCGCTGCGGGTGGCGATTTTCGTCGGGGGCTCTCCGGCGATGGCGGTTTCCGCGGTGATGCCGCTTCCCGAGGGACTGCCCGAACTGACGTTCGCCGGCGCGCTCGCCGGGCATCGCATCCCGATGATTCGACGCGCGGGCCGCCCGTCGATCTATGCGGATGCGGACTTCGTCATCGAGGGCACCGTGGCGCCGGGGCAGACGAAGCCCGAGGGTCCGTTCGGTGATCATCTCGGCTACTACGCGCGACGGCACGACTTTCCGCTCATGCAGGTCGAGCGGGTGTGGCACCGGGAGGGGGCGATCTGGCCGATCACGGTCGTCGGACGCCCGCCCCAGGAGGACACCCTCTTCGGCTGGCTCGTGCACGAGCTGACCGGACCGGTGATCCCCACGGTGCTGCCGGGGGTCTCGAGCGTGCATGCGGTGGACGCATCGGGCGTACATCCGCTGCTCCTGGCGGTCGGCAGCGAGCGATACCTGCCCTGGAGGCGTTCCGACCGGCCGGCGGAGCTTCTGACGCAGGCCTCGGCCATCCTCGGCCAGGGACAGCTGTCGCTCGCCAAATACCGCTTCATCGTCGACGGCGCGGAATGTCCGGGACTCGACGCCCATGACGTGCGGCCGTTCCTCGCGCACCTGCTCGCGCGGGTCGACTGGCGGCGGGACTGCCACTTCCACACCGAGACGACGATCGACACGCTCGACTACTCCGGCGCGGGCGTCAACGTCGGCTCGACGCTCGTCGTGGCCGCGCGCGGGCCGGCGGTCCGTGACCTGCCGCACGACCTGCCGTCGGGCGGCTGGCGGTTGCCGGAGGGGTTTGCGGATCCACGGGTATGCCTGCCCGGCATCGTCGCCCTCACGGGACCGCGGATTGAACCCCGGCCTCGGCTCGATGCCGGGGATGACGCGGCGATCTGGGCGGCGACCGATCAGGCGGCGTGGACCGGCGACGTCGAGCGGTTGTGCGACGCCCTCGAGGCCGGCCATCCGCTGCGCGCGTTTCCCCTCGTCGTCGTCGTCGATGACGCCGGCTTCGCGTCGGCGAGCCTGGAAAACCTTCTCTGGATCACCTTCACTCGGTCAAACCCCGCCGTCGATGTCCACGGCGTCGAGGCCGAGGTCCGGCAGAAGCACTGGGGCTGTCGGGGGCCGCTCGTGATCGACGCTCGGCTCAAGCCGCACCACGCGCCTCCGGTCGAGGAGGATCCCGAGGTGTCGCGCCGTGTCGACGCCCTGTGCCGGAGCGGAGGACCGCTGGCAGGTCTCGGCCTCGGGTGACCACCGGACCACAGGCTGGCCGCCACGATGCCGAGAGTGAACACACCGCGAGTCAAGACACCGTCAGGCGGTGATCGCGGCGATCTTCACCTTCGTCGCCAGGGCGCGGTGGCCCGTGCGACGGCGGTAGTTCTTCCGCCGCTTGAACTTCTGCACGAAGATCTTGGGACCCTGCACGAGGCTCAGAACCTCGGCCGTCACCTTGGCGCCGCTCACCTTCGGGGCACCGAGCGTCAGTTTCCCGGCACGACTGACGGCGAGCACGTCGCTGAAGACGACCTCACTCCCGACAGGAAGGGGCGTGCCATCCGGGGCATGCCGGAAGTCAATCTCGAGTTCCTGTCCCTCCATCACGCGATACTGCCGTCCGCCGTCCACGACGACGGCATACGTGTGGCCCGAGCCGGCCATGGCAGCGGACGAGGCGGACGAGGCAGCGGTGGCGGACATGGCTCAAACTCCGGCAGGGGGCCCGCACGGCTCTCCGCGAGGCTTGATGGGAGGGTACCGGACCGGAGGCACCCGGTCGAGAGGGGGCCGCAGAGGCCGTGTGGAGACCGCGCGTTCACGGCCGGGAGGGCACGGCCGGGTCAGAAGGACGCGAGCGCCTTCTTCGCCCGTTCGGCGAGGCCTTCGGGCGACTGCATCGCCTCCTTCGCGAACGTCGCGAACACCTCTGCCTTCGCCGCATCGACGGCCTTCACCCGGGCGGTGAGGTCGTCGAACATCGAGGCCTCGCTGCCCATTGGCCCTCCCGCCGCATAGGCCTGGAGGACCGAACGCGCCTCGCCCACCGGATCGGGGGCATTCTCGATCACACGATCGCGCTGCCCGGGATCGGTCTTCGCACAGCCCGACGCAGCCAGCGAGACGATACCCGCCACCATCAGCATGGCCTTGACCCAGTGACGACCTTGCGTGCGCATCCGTTCTCCTCGGGGCTCACTTTTTGTTCGATCGTGCAGATAGCCAATCACAGACCTGCCGCATTCCCGTCCGACCGGTGACCCAGTCGCTGGAACGTAAGCAGTTGGATGCTGTTGGTGATCGTCGCCACGGCACCGTCGGCAAAGATCGCGTTGACCGCGCCCGGATGACGGCTCCGTGGTGGAAACACACCCCAGCCGCCGTCGAAGGCCTGCCCGGGGGTGCCCGTGCCGCCGGACGGGGAGGCCCAGTTCGGTGGCACGGTCGTGTTGATCGCGGCCGAGGCATGGCCGTACCAGCCCCACTGCTGGCCGCCATTGCCCCGCCATGTTCCAGCCAGACGGAGCGTGCTGCCCATCGAGTCGACCTCCGCCTGCGTGGGGAAGTTACGATCTGCCGCCGTCGAGAAGACATCCGATACGCCGATCGCGATGTTTCGTGGCACGTCGCCCGTGTCCGCGCCCGAGCCGCAGATGAGCTCCGAGCCCATCAACACCTTCGACAGACCATCAGCGAATTGCGACTCGGTGAATCCCGGCCAGGCGTTGTTGAGTTCAGTCCTTGAGGGATTGTTCGCACCACGCCCCTCGATGTGAATGAACCCGTTGGCCGTGGAGCGGTTCGCATTGCCTGCCGCGTGGGGTGAGCTCCCGGTGGACCAGCCGTAGTTCGAAGGTCCCCAGTTGTTGGATCCCGGGCCGATGTCCGACGGGCAGACGAAGGCGTCGACCCGCGACCTGATGACGGCGTACATCGCACCGGCGGAACCGTCGAGATTGACGCGGTCGAAGACCTCCTGCTGTTCCATGAAGGGGAGCAGCTGATAGTTCGCGCCCATGCATTCCCAGTTTTGCCACGCAGTTCCCGCATTTGGATGGAACCGATTGGAGGGAAATGACTTCTTCGCGCTGAGGGAGGAGTGCATCGCCAGCCCGAGCTGCTTGAGCTTGTTGCTGCACGAGCTCCGCCGAGCTGCCTCGCGCGCCGACTGCACGGCGGGCAGGAGCAGGCCGATCAGGACCGCGATGATCGCGATGACGACCAGCAGTTCCACGAGCGTAAAACCGCCATGCGGGCGATGAGTCACGGGCCGTCCCTGGGACCTGGACATCGGATGGACTCCCTGACGAAAGACAAAGGATGAGGAAACGAAGGCACTCGCCCGCCGCGAACGAGACGCTTCCCGCGGCAGCACCACGCGGAAACGCCCACCCACGGACTCCAACTCATGGAATCCTAATCAAGGACTCCGGAGCGGTCCAGTTTTCAGGTCGCCGACGGGGTGGCGTCTCGTGCCCGCACTCCCGGGTCAGGGGAAGCGGAGGCTGCGGCCGCCCGAATCCCACGCCTCGAAGACCAGGTGCTCCGGTGAAACGCCGTCCTTGCCGTCCACGTGCAGCTGGATGTGGGTCTCATCCTCGAACTGGGTGATCTCCCGCCGCTTGCGGTTGTTGATCCACGTCGCCACGTCGTCGTGCACCGTGACGTTGAGGCGGGCGACGTCCTCCCGGGTCGCGGAGAGGTGGAGAATGCGCATCACCTCGATCGCCATGCTCTCGGCGGTCTTCACCGTGCCGGTGCCGCTGCAGGTGGGGCAGTCGCGGAAGATGCTCTTGCGCAGCGACGGACGGATGCGCTGCCGTGTCATCTCGACCAGGCCGAAGGGGCTCGTGCGGAGCACCTTCGTGCGGGCCCTGTCCCGCTTCATCGCCTCGTGGAGCGCCTTCTCCACGCCGCGGCGGTACTTCTCCTTCCGCATGTCGATGAAGTCGTTGACGATCACGCCGCCGAGGTCGCGCAGCCGCAGCTGACGGGCGATCTCCTTGGCCGCGATCAGATTCATCTGGTAGGCGTTCTCCTCCGCGCTCTTCTCGGTGCGGAAGCTCCCGGAGTTGACGTCGATCGCCACGAGCGCCTCGGTCTGGTCGATGACGATCGAGCCGCCGCCCTTGAGCGGCACCTTCCGTTGGTGGATCCGCCCGATCTCCTCCTCGAGTCCGTAGCGGTGGAAGAGCGGCTCCTTGCCGTCGTAGAACTGCAGCCGGGGCGCGTACTTCGGCATGACGAGCTCGAGGAACTCGCGGGCCCGCTCGTAGGCGGCCGGCTCGTCGATGAGGATCCGCCCCACGTCCTCCGTGAACATGTCACGGATCGTGCGGATGATCATGTCGCTTTCCTGGTAGATGTCGATCGGGGCGGAGTACTTCCGCATCCGCCGCACGATGCTCTTCCAGAGTCGCAGGAGGTAGGCCATGTCGCGGGCCATCTCCGCCTTCGTGCGCTCGGTGCCCGCCGTGCGGACGACGAAGCCGACCCCCTTGGGCGGCTGCAGGTCGAGCATGATGTCGCGGAGGACGCGACGGTCCCGCTCGTTGTCGATCTTCTTCGAGATGCCCACGCGGCCGAGCGGCGGCATGAGCACGAGGTAGCGCCCCGGAATCGAGATGTAGGTGGAGAGGGTCGGGCCCTTCGTGCCGAAGCCCTCCTTGATCACCTGCACGAGCACCTCGTCCCCGCGCCGCAGGATGTCCTGGATCGGAGGCTTCACCCGTGGCCGGTCGCCGAGCCGCGGCTTGCGGCGGACGGCCGTGCGCTGCGCCGCGTCCGCGTCGCCCCCCTCCGCCGCCCGGGCGGGTTCGGCGACGTCGAACGCCTTGTCGGGATCGAGGCCACCCTGCCGGTAGTACTGCGGCTCCACGTCGCTGATGTGGAGGAATCCGTTGCGGCCGACGCCGAAGTCGACGAAGGCGGCCTGGATCGACGGCTCGATGTTGACGATCCGTCCCTTGTAGATGTTGCCCACGTAGTTGTCCTGGCTCGTCCGCTCGACGTAGAGCTCCTCGAGCAAGCCATCCTCGATGATCGCGATCCGGCACTCCTCCGGCTGCGACACGTTGATCAGCATTTCCTGCTTCATCGACTCGTTCCTTTCGCTGCTTCTGGTCGCCGGACGGCGCCGCCCGCGGATGTCCGCGTCACGCGAGCGTCTCGGCGAGCCGGCGACGCACCTGGTCGCGCAGGTAGGCCTTCACCTCCCGCACGCCGTCCATCGCCAGCACCTTGTCGGCGATCACGCGGCATTCGGCGACCGAAACGCTTCGGCACGCCTGCTTCACCTCGGGGATCGCGCTCGGCGGCACGCTGAGTTGCCGCAGGCCGAGTCCCAGAAGCAGCTGCGTGTACATCACGCTGCCGCTCATCTGACCGCACACGTTGGCCGGTACGCCGGCCCCGTTCGCCACGTCCAGCGAGCGGCGCAACAGGCGCACCACCGCCGGATCGCAGGCGTTGTACAGATCCGCCACGTCCTTGTTGCCACGGTCGACCGCCAGCGTGTACTGGATCAGGTCGTTCGTGCCGATCGAGACGAAGTCGACCTCCTTCACGAGGGCGTCGAGCATCATCACGGCGGCCGGCGTCTCCACCATCATCCCCACGGGCATCTTCGGGTTGAAGGCGATGCCGTGTTCGGCGAGATCCTCCATCACGTCGGCGAGCACGAGCCGCGCCTGTCGCAGCTCGGCGATCGTCGAGATGAGCGGGAACATCACGCGCACATCCCCCAGGGCGCTCGCCCGGAGGATCGCCCGCAGCTGCGTGCGGAAGATCGGCAGCTGCCGCAGGGAGAGCCGGATGCTGCGGAGGCCGAGGCAGGGATTGCGCTCCTCCTCGGGCGTGGACACCGTGAGGAGCTTGTCGGCACCCAGGTCGAGGGTGCGGATCGTGACGGGCCGGCTGCCCATCGCCCGCACCACCGCGCTGTACGCCTCGAAGTGATCCTCCTCGCTCGGCTCCTGGGGGCTCGTGAGGTAGAGAAACTCGGTGCGGTAGAGCCCGATGCCGTCGCAGCCGCGCGAGAGGCACTGGTCGGCCTCGGTGGGAAACTCGATGTTGCCCGTGAGGAGGATCCGCACGCCGTCGGTCGTCTCGGCGGGCACGTCCCGGAGTCGGTCGAGTCGTGCGGCCACGGTGCGGGCGGCCTCCGCCTCCTGGCGGTACCGGGCGATCGTCTCCTCGTCGGGCTGGAGGATGACGAGCCCCTGGTTGCCGTCGACGATCACCGGCTCGCCGCCCGAGACGTCGGCGAGGAACGGCCCCACGCCCACGACGGCGGGAATCTCGAACCCCTCCGCGACGATGGCGGTGTGGCTCCCCGGACCGCCGAGCTCGGTGGCGAAGCCCTGCACGAAGCGCCGGTCGAGCGTGGCCGTTTCGCTCGGCGTCAGGTTGTGGGCGAGGACGATGACCGGCTGGGAGATCGCGGCGAGCGTCTCGCGCCGCTGGCCGAGGAGGTTGCGGAGCAGGCTCTTCTCGATGTCGTAGATGTCGTGCGCGCGATGGGCGATGTGGTTGTCGAGGCTCTGGAAGACCTTCGCATAGCGTCGCAGCGTGCGGCTGACGGCGTACTCCGGCCACCAGTTGCGATCCCGGACGGCACTCGTGAGCTCCTGCTGGAGCTTCTCGTCATGCAGCATCGCCCGCTGCGCGTCGAAGATGGCGGCGTACTGATCGCCGAGCTCGTCGCGGATGCGGTCGCGGTTGCGCTCGAGCTCGCGGGCGGTCTCGGCCACGGCCTGCGCGAGCCGGGCCAATTCGGTGTCGACCGCGCTGCGCTCGACGAACCGCCGCGGAATGCGGAAGCCCTCGCTGTCGAGGACCAGCGCCTCGCCGATCGTCACGCCGGCGGAGACGGCGATGCCTTGGAGCTTCAGCATGGGCGCGCCGTGCGACCGACGGCGGCAGGGCCCGTCGGGGAGATCGCATCCCGGGCCGGCCGCTCTCCGCGGCGCTGCGGGCGATCAGATCCCCGGGGCATGCGCCGGACGGTCCGTTGCGGTTCCTTTGTCGTCGTGGAGGCGGTGCACTCGGTCCGGTGGGCGTGGGCCGCACCCAGGCGGCCGCGTCGGCCCGGTCCTCGTCGTCCGCCGGTCAGTGGCCTGGCGTTCCGCCGCGCGAAACGTGTCGATGTCCTGTGCTGCCGTCGTGGTTCGACGGCTCTTCGAGTTCGTTGAATCGTTTGGCGAAGAGTGTTCCGAGCGCGTCGAGGGCGTCGCGGGCATCCGGCCCGGTCGCCTCGATCACGACGCGGGTCCCCGCCTCGGCCGCGAGCGTGAGCACGTCGAGGATGCTCTTCCCGTCGACGCGGTGGGCGTCGACGACGAGCTCGATCCGCGACCTCCACTTCCGCGCCTCGCGGGCGAGGAGGTCGGCGGGTCGGGCGTGGAGACCCTGGCTGTTCGACACGACGACCTCGCGCGAGAGCGTCTGCCGCTCCGCGGTGTCCCGGTCGCCCATGGTGTCGGGTGTGCTCATGGTCGTGTGCAGATCGGTCGGTCGGGGATGATGGCCGCGGAGGCACCCGCGCCGCACGTCGTCGCGGGCGTCACGAGGCCACCCCCTGGCTGTCGGCCTCCTCGAGGAGGTGCTGGATGTCGACCGGCCCCTTGGCGGCCTTCAGGAGCCTGCAGAACGTGTCGTCGCGCAGCTGTCGCGAGATGTTCTCGAGCGCCCGCAGGTGATCGCCGGGCCGGTCGGGTGGCGAGACGAGCAGGAAGAAGAGGTGCACCGGATCGCCGTCGAGGCTCTCGAAGTCGATGCCGGGCGGACTCACCGCCACGGTGCCGACGAGCCGCGTGACGCCGGGGTGCTTCGTGTGCGGGACGGCGACGCCGCGACCGATGCCGGTGCTGCCGAGATCCTCCCGCTTCATGATCGCACGGACGATGCTCTCCTCGTCCGACCGCGTGATGCGGCCGGCATCGACGAGCGCCCGCACCATCTCGCGGACCACACCCTCCTTGCTGTCGGCCTCGACGCGGGCGCGGATGGCGTCGGAGGCGACAAAATCGGAAAACTTCATGAGCGACGGGTCTCGGAGGATGACCGAGGGGCGGCATCGACGGCGACCCCGTCGTCCATGCGGCGTCCGGTCTGGACGTGCTTGTGGTCGCGGACCTTTTCCTTGTGCTTGCGGAGCTGCTGCTCGAGCTTCTGCACCGCGCCGTCCACGCTCCGCCACAGGAGCGGGGCGTGCTCACGGCTCACCATCGGGTGGAAGTGCTCTGCGGAGGCCACGATCTCGACGGTCGGCAGTTCGGGCTTCTCGAGATCGACGGTCACGTCGAGCGCCGTGATCCGGTCGAAGTAGCGCTTCAGCCGCGACACCTTGGCGACGATCTTCGACTGGGCAGCAGGGCTGAGATGCCCGTGTCGCGAGGAAACGTTGATCTGCACCGGCACCTCTCCTTCCCGCCGCCGTCGGCCGCCGGATCCATGGCTCCGCGTCTCGTCCGAACCAGCGCGGTCGGGACACGAGGCCCCGGGGCAGCGAGCGGCGCAGATCGCGGCACCGGGAAGCGGGAAACGGGCCGCTTCATGCCGATCATATCACCCGTCGCGTCCAGGGGACAAACGACCTCGCGCAATCGTCGAGAGCGGCGCGAATCCGCCGGCACGCGGCCACCCGCACCCCTGCGCGCACGCGGGGCCCTCGTCTTCGGAGCATGGCTTCACGGGGCGCCGTCGGCCGCGGCGCCGCGCGTTACACGGTCGCGCCACCACCGGACGCCGTCGGCGTTGAGGTCAGCCGGTCGGTCGGGCCGGTAGCGAAGACGATCGAAGCGTTCCGGCTGCTCGATGTCCAGGAGCGTGTACCACGCGTAGCGACGCACGACGAGCCACGGGCTTTCGAGTGCCTCGACGAGTGCGGTGCTGCGCCCGGCGCCGCCGTCGGTCGCTGGATCGACGATCGCGGACAGCACCGCTCCCGCACCGGCTGGTGCCGCGGCATCGAGCGCCGCGTGCCACGCCGCCGCGCTCTCGTCGTCGCCGCGCACGCGGGGCACCGCCGTTTGTTCGAGCCTGCGCCACTCCTCCTCGCGCAGCCTGCGCTGCGGCGAATCCTCGACGAGCACGCGCGCCAGCAGCGTGTGGTCGCCCATGAGGGAGAGCGTGGCGGCGGCGGCGATGCGGCGCTCCGCACGCGCTTCAGAGCCCAGCCGCTCGAGGGCCGGACGGGCCGGCTCGCCCGACGGCAGGGACTTGGCCAGCGAGGCGCGTGCCGCCTGCTCGAACGCGTCACCTGCCGCCGGCGCTGCGAGCCACGCCGGGGACCTGTCGCGGCGGGCGACCTTCACGGAGGCGGGATCGAGCGCGTTCCATGCGAGCGTCGACGCGGCGGGCACTGCGGTGGCACCAGCGCCATCCGGGGCGGGCGCGATCTGCCGCCAGGGCACCGCGGCCTGGGTGGCATGCAGTCGTGCCACGACGTCAGACGGGCCTCCGGGATCGGCCGACGGATTCGCGTCGGCCGCCGCGCCGCGATCGACCTCGACTCCCAGCGGTGCGCCCGGGGCGCCCGTCACGATGCCGTCGAGTCCTCCCGCGGTGATGCGCACCTCGGCGGGGCCGGTCGCGGCCATCACGACGCAGCGACCTGCTTCGAGCACGAGCCACGGCCGATCGTCATCGGTCCGCCTCAGCTCCGCTCGGGTGCCTCCCGAGAAGGCGATCCTCAGCCCATTGATCTCGACCTCCGGTCGGCAGAACGGCGGTGCCAGTAGTCGCACCGGGAGGGCCGGCTTGTCGCCCGCGCGCGCGACCTCCCAGGCGTCGGGTGTGACGGCGTCGTCGCCGGCTGGGCCCACCAGCAGAGCATCCCCACCCACGACGGTCGCGGAGTCGACCGCAGCGGCCACAGCATCGAAGACGGGCGCTGGTTGTGCGGGCTTCGCCGGGGCCGGCAGAGCCGGTGCCGCTGCGATGGCGAGTGCGTCGCCGAAGGGCACCGTGGGGGGACGCTGCTGCACCATGGAAGCCGCCGCCGGAGCGCCATCGGACGGGCGGGGCGCCTCAGCCGGCGCCGGGACGACCGCGGGCGTGACGACGGCCGTCTCGGCGCGTCCTGCCCCCGCGCCCGCAGCCGAGTCACCGCCCGCACACAAGAAGAAGAAGAAGAAGAA
>JBJTBO010000544.1:0-4186 GCA_046091445.1 Planctomycetaceae bacterium
CCGCGGGCCTGCTCGCCATGCTCGCGGCCGACTGGCTCGCGCGCGGCGAGCGCTTCGACCGCAACTGCGTCATCGAGATCGACGACTTCGACTGGGCCGATGCCCGCGCGATGGACCGGGCGGCGTCCGGCGTGTCGGCAGGGAACCTGCGCGTGGAGTGCGTCGCGACGACGGAGGCCCGCGCGGTGCGTGTGGTTCGTCGACCGCCCGAAGGCGCGGACGCCTCAGCCGCCGTCAGCGAGCTGCGCGTCGTGCTGACCGTGACGCGTGACGACGTCGAGCCGGCCGGAGCCACGCCAGTGGAGGTCCGGCGCGTCCGCGCGGCGGACGTGCGGGTGACGGTGTCGGGCACGGCCGCCGAGCCGATCCCATTCGCCGTCGTTGCAGGCCTCGCGCGGGACACGTCGCTCTGCGAGTGGTCGCTCGGGGGGGCTGCGCGGGTCGCGGGCCGCATCGATCTCGCGTGGGGCGAACGGGGTTGGGACGGAGTCATGACGGGGCGGGTCGAAGGCATCGACCTTGCCGCATGCGCCGCGGCGGCGGGGCTCCGCGCCGCCGGCGACGCCACAGTCGATGCCCGATCGATCCGGTGGTCCGCCGGGCGCCTCGCCGAGTGCGAGCTCGCGGGCGAGACAGGACCCGGGGAAATCGCGCAGGCATTCCTCGAGGGGCTCGTCGGCGCGCTCGGCTGCCGCCGGGGTGTGGCGCCTCGTGACGCGGCTCCGCCCGCCCTGCAGCCGGTCGCTGCGGCGGGTGCGGTCATACGGATCAACGAAGGCGGTCTCGAGGTGCTCGCGGCACCGCGGTTCGGCGGCGCGCTCGTGATCGCCGCCACCGACGCGATTCTCTGGCCTCCACCTGCCCCGGTCCCGGTGGAGCGCCTCGCGTGGCTGCTCGCCCCCCCCGATGCTCCGCACGTTCCCGCGGGCGGGCCCGGCGCGTGGCTCATGTCGATCATGCCCCACGGCGGGGTGGATCGCGGCGCCCGTCCGGCCCAGTCGCGGCTTCCGAGACAGTTTTGACCTGTTTTTGACGATCAATCGACCGCCCGCTGACCTGGCGACGATGGCAGAACGGACGGCGGGCGTCACAGTAAGGTTCCGCAACGTGCCGGAGCCGACGGGCTCTGCACCGCGGCGCCCGGCATCAGGCCTCATCCCGACACCGTTCCCGCCCCGTTCCGAAAGGACATTCGATGTCACCCCCACCCGGACTCCTCGACCCTGCAGCGGCCGCCAGCGAGGACGTCGCTGCGGGGCTCGCGGGTGACGGTGCGTTCGGGCGGTCGGCCGTCTGCGAGCCGGCCGACACGCGTGATGCGAGCGACGAGGCGGCGGGCATTCCGCTCGAGCCGCGCCGGGAGGGCGTCGGTGAACGGTCGGAGTCGCTCGACTGGGCGAGGGTGTTCTGGGTCGGGGGCGTCCACCTCGCAGCGCTCGCCGCCCCGTTCTTCGTCTCGTGGTCGGGGCTGGCGCTCTGTCGCACGCTCTCCGGGTTCACCGGTTCGCTCGGTGTCTGCCTCGGCTATCACCGGCTCCTCACGCACGGCAGCCTCGTGACCTTCGCTCCGGCGCGGTTCGTCTTCGCGCTGATCGGCGGCCTGTCCGGGGAGGGGTCGGCGCTCATCTGGGTCGCGAATCATCGCAAGCACCACGCCTTCAGCGATCAGGAGGGGGATCCGCACTCGCCGCGCGACGGCGGCCTCTGGGCCCACATGCTCTGGATGTTTCCGGGGCACACGCGCGAGGAGATGGATGCCCACACGCGACGCTGGGCTCCCGATCTGGCCCGCGACGGTTCGATCCAATTTCTGCACCGCACCTTTCTGCTGTGGCACGTCCTCGTCGGCGCCGCCCTCCTGGCGGGAGGTTGGTGGGTGGGTGGCCCGCGCCTTGCCGCCTCGTGGCTCCTGTGGGGATTCGCCGTGCGGATGGTGATCGTGTTCCACGTGACGTGGCTCGTGAACTCCGCCACCCACATGTGGGGCGACCGCAACTACGAGACGACCGACGACTCGACGAACCTGTGGTGGGTCGGGCTCCTCGCCTTCGGCGAGGGGTGGCACAACAACCACCATGCGTTCCAGCGCATGGCGCGGCACGGGCACCGTTGGTGGGAGGTCGACACGACCTACTGGTTCATCCTCCTGCTCGAGCGACTCGGGCTCGCGTGGGACGTGGTCCACACGCCCCACGGTGTCGGACGGGGCCGGACACCTCGACGACGCTGAGCCGAGGCGTGCACGCGCCCGCTGGCGCGGGCCTCCCGGCCATGGCCCGGTGAAGCGCTCCATGCGGCGTCACGGTTGCAATCCGCCGCGTGGCGGATACACTGCGGGCGACGAAACGACGATCCCACGAACAACGCCGCCCCTGCAGTGGGCGGAACGCCGTCGATGACGCTGACGAAAGAACGGAAGCAGGAACTGATCGGTGCGCATCGGCGGGGGGTCTCCGACACCGGGTCTGCCGAGATCCAAATCGCGCTTTTGACCGGGCGAATCTCGCATCTGACGGGTCACTTCAAGAAGCATTCGAAGGACTTCGCCAGCCGGCGAGGTCTCTTGAAGATGGTGAGCCGTCGACGCCGACTTCTCGACTATCTCAAGCGCGTCGCGCCGCAGCGGTATCTCGACATCATCAGGCGTCTGGAGATTCGCAAGTAGCCCCGGGATGCGGTGCGGCGGCCGAGGGGTCGCCATCGCGTTCACGGCGGGCGGCGTTGCCTCGCGTGGCCTCCCTGCGGTGCCCGGTCGATCCGGGCCGTGTCGAGGGCCGCTCGGGATCGAAGTCGGCCGGGGCGTCGTCGCCCCGGCGCCGAACCGAGAAGCGTGCGTGGCAGAGTACGACGCCCGCTGCACGATGCCTACCGGGGATCCCCTTGGGGTCCCGCTGGGGAGAGAAAGGGACACCATCATGAAACAACGAGTTGAGCGGCAGATTGGCGACCAGGTGCTGGCGATCGAGACCGGCGTGCTGGCCAAGCAGGCGGCGGGCAGTGTCATCGTCACCTACGGGGAGACGGTCGTGCTCGTGGCGTGTGCCACGGGAGCTCCGCGGGCCGGGATCGACTTCTTTCCGCTGACCTGCGACTACCGCGAGCGGGTCGCGGCCGCCGGCAAGTTTCCCGGAGGATTCCTCAAGCGGGAGGGGAGGCCGACCCTCAAGGAGACCCTGACGAGCCGGCTCATGGACCGGCCGATCCGGCCGCTCTTTCCGGAGGGCTTCTACGACGAGGTGCAGGTGCAGGCGAACGTCCTCGCCAGCGATCGTCAGAACGACCCCGACGTCCTCGCCATGAACGGCGCGTCGGCGGCCCTCACGATCTCGCAGCTTCCCTTCGACGGACCGCTCGGCAGCGTGCGGCTCGCGCAGGTGGATGGGCGGTTCGTTCCGTTCCCCACGATCGACCAGCTCGAGGAGAGCGACCTCGACCTCGTGGTCTCCGGGAGTCGCACCGCGATCCTGATGATCGAGGGGTTCGCCCGCGAGATGCCGGAGGATCGGATGCTCCAGGCGCTCGAGGAGTCGCATCGCATCATCCGCCTCCTGTGCGACATGCAGGACGAGCTCCAGCGGAAGGCCGGCAAGCCGAAGAAGGAGTACGTCCTCGCCGACTACACGCACCTCCGGGAGCGTCTGGTTGCCGGCTACTACGCCGAGCTCAAGGCGGCGATGGCCACGACCGGGAAGCAGGAGCGCTGGCAGCACGTCAAGGCGCTCAAGGAGCGGGCGCTGGCCGACGTCGCGCCGCGTGAGCCCGCCGCCACGGCGCGGCCGGGAGATGCCGGCGGCGTGAGCGAGGGGGACTTCAAGCACGTCTGGCACGCGCTCGAGGAGCGGGCGGTGCGGGAGCTGATTGTCGAGGGCACCCGGCCCGATGGCCGCACGCACACGGCCCTGCGACCGATCCACTGCGAGGTCGACCTTCTGCCGCGGGTGCACGGCTCGGCGCTCTTCCAGCGGGGGGAGACCCAGTCGCTCGTCACGATCACGCTCGGCACCGGCAAGGACGAGCAGCGCGTGGACGGGCTCATCGACGAGTACTCGAAGAAGTTCATGCTCGACTACTACTTTCCGTCCTACTCGGTCGGCGAGGTGCGTCCGATCCGCGGGCCGGGCCGGCGTGAGCTCGGCCACGGCGCGCTCGCGGAGCGGAGCGTGAAGCCGGTGCTCCCGGATCCGGA
>JBJTBO010000545.1:0-2207 GCA_046091445.1 Planctomycetaceae bacterium
TTCGCGGGCGCGACGCTCGATCGCGTGACACTCCCGACCGCCGGGTCGGGCTCGGCGTGAGCGCATCCATGGAGTTCATCTCGGCGGAAGATGCCCGCACCCGCGTGGATGCAGGCGGCAGCCTCGACGCCGTCGGCCTGCACGCGGCCGACCTCGCCGGGCTCGACCTGACGGGGCGAAGCTTTCGCGACACCCGGTTCCTCGAGGTCGGCTTCGGGCGGGCGCGGCTCGATCGCGCGTGCTTCGCGGTCGCGAGCCTCAGGGGGTGGGATTTCTCCGACGCATCGCTCGCAGCCGCCGACTTGAGCGAAACGCTTCTCACGCGGTGCAACCTGAGCGGAACCGTCGCCGACGGCTCCCGGTGCCGTCAGCTCAAGCTCGTGGACTGCCGGCTCGACGGGGCCTCGTGGCGCGACTGCGATCTGGAACAGGCGGTCTGCGGCAACGCCACGGCGGCGGGGCTCGTGCTCACCGGGTCCCGGTTCGTGCAGGGCCTCCTCGTCGACGGGGCCATGCCGCAGGCGGTGTGCGACCGCGTGGATTTCACGGGCAGCATGATCGCCAACATGAACCTCACGGGCGCCTCGTTCGCGGGCACCGTGCTCGGTGGCTCGCACTGGTTCGACAGCAATCTCGCCGAGGCGGACCTCTCCGAGGCCGATTTCGGCGACGTGGTGCTGTCACGCTGCGACCTTCGCGGCGCGAAGCTTCCGGCCGTGTGCGACGCGTTCAAGCTGCCCGACTGCGACCTGCGCGGGCTCGGGCTCGCGGGCACGTCGTTGAAGGGGGCCTTCCTCCAGCGGGCGAACCTCGAGGGAGCCGACCTCTCCGGCTGCGACCTCTCCGGTGCCGTGCTCGACGGCTGTCGGCTCGTGAGCGCGAACCTCCGCGGCGCGAATCTCGAAGGGGCTTCGCTCCTGGGCGCCGATCTCACCGGCGCCGAGATGGTGTCGGTGAAGGCCGCGCGGGCCGCCTTCCGCAAGGCCACGCTCACCGGCGCCGTGCTCAGGCAATCGGATCTGACCCGGGCCGACCTCTCGCTCGCGGCGTTCAGAGGCGTGCAGCTGGCGGCGGTCGCGCTCGACGGCGCCCGGTTCGAGCAGGCGGATTTTCGGCGGTTTTCAGGGCGTGAGCGGTCGTTCGAGGCCGCCGAGTTCGTCGGCTGCGATTGCTCCGGGGCCGACTTCGGCGACGCGGTGCTCGAGGGCGTGTCGTTCGAGGGCTGCCGGCTCGGGGGCGCGGATTTTCGCGGGAGCCGCCAGAACCGCACGGTCTTCCGCGGTGCCGACCTCACCGGTGCCGACTTCTCCCGCGCGCACATCGCGTGGGCGGAGCTCGACGGGGCGACGCTCACCGACGCGATCTTCGCCCAGACGCAGCTTCACCGCGTCTCGTTCGACGACATGCCGCTGCGGCAGTCGCGGCTCGACCGCACGGCGTTTCTGATGTGCGAACTGCGGCGGGTGGATCTCTCCGGGCTCGACCTTACGGATACCGACTTCACCGACTCGATCATGGACGGCGCGAACCTCGCGGGAGCGGTGCTCGGCGGCGTGCGGCTCGTGCGCTGCGGGCTCGTGGGGGCGAACCTCGAGGGGGTGAAGGCCGGCGGCGTCGCCGCCGAGGCCGCGCGGTTTGCCGGGGCCAGCCTTCGAGCGGCCGATTTCTCGGGCGCCGACTGCACGATGGCCGTCTTCGCGGGCGCCGACTGCTCGGCCGCGGTCTTCTCCGCCGCCCGACTCGATCGCACGAACTGGGCCCGCGCCCGCTGCCCGCAGGCGGTGTTCGATCGGGCGAGCCTCACGTGGGCCGATCTCTCGCATGCCGACCTCGCTGCGGCACGCTTCGTCGGCGCCGACCTCCAGGGGGCCAATCTGCACGCTATCGCCGACACAGGCTCGACCTGGTCGGGCGCGTCACTCAAGAAGGTCCGCCGCACCGACCGCGCCCTGCTCCGGGCCGAATCGTGGACCCGCCCGCCCGGATCACCGATTGTCGAGTAGCGGTTGATGGGTGCGATTTGGACACTCGCGTCGATCGAAAACCCGATCTACGGCGGCAAAAGAGACTGGCTCCGTTTGCGTCATACAAGGTCCGCGCTTCCACCTCATGTCACCGCAAACGGAGTCAGTCCCTTGTGCGTTTCCGGCCAAAACTTCGTCAGGGTGACGACATCTCGTCGGTCGCCTCCGGCTCCTCGCCGAGGA
>JBJTBO010000546.1:0-2006 GCA_046091445.1 Planctomycetaceae bacterium
CCTCGGTCCACATCTCCATCGCTGCATACACTCCTCGTGCCTCGCTCTCGGTAGGGGGAAATCGCGGCTTCGCCGCGATTCTCCGCACCGGGACCACTGCACAGTTGTGCGCTGCATTTTTCGACCGGCCGGACTACCCGCCGCGCGCTGCACTTTTCGACCGGCGTTCACAGTCGCTGTTCGGGTGCCGGAAAACGCGACACCAGCCTCACCATCCGCCCATCGGCTCGAAACTGCGTGAGGACATCGTGGCGGAAGTGCCATTGACCGGGCTATCCTTTATCGGCCGGACGTGCCCGGTTGCTCCTGCGGCCATCGCGATTTTCCTCGGGGGCTGCCTGACATCGCCGCGTGGCCACGCATCGGCATCCGGCTGCGATGCATGCCCTCGGCCGCGGAACCGCCGGAATATACTCCGCGGCGTGAGCTCGCTCGGGGGGTGAGCCACCGAGCGAGGTGACTCACCTCGCCCGGCACTTGCGGACGGCGGGCGATGACGGAGAGCGGGCGATGAAGTCCGAGAGCCTGCGGCGCCTGGTCGAGGCCCGCCATCCGCTGATCGCCATCGAGACCGCCGACGAACCGCGCGCCCTGCGGGCGATCCGCACCGCGATCGGGGAGCATTGTCCGCTGGCCACCTGGTCGGTGAC
The DNA here is from genome assembly GCA_046091445.1 of Planctomycetaceae bacterium. GTDB lineage: Bacteria > Planctomycetota > Planctomycetia > Pirellulales > UBA1268 > QWPN01. The sequence continues at coordinate 651 of JBJTBO010000546.1, forward strand.
CGAGGGGCTCGTCGACACGCCGCCGTCGCCGGTCAACACGCTCGTCGAGCCCGGGAAAGTGGTCGCGGCGCTCCGGCACGTGCAACAAACCGCGTTCCGCGCCGTCTACGTGTTTCGTGATCTCGCGCCGCACTGCCGGGATCCACAGGTGGTGCGGGCGTTGCGCGAGATGTTCTTCACGCCGGGCGACCGGCCGTGGACGCTGTTCCTCGTCGATGTCGCCGGCCTTCCCCCCGATGTCCGCCGGCTGGCAGCGCCGGTCGCCCTCGGCTGGCCCGATGAGGCCGAGATCGAGGCGCTGGTCAAACGCACGTTCCAGCAGGCGCGGACCGCCGCCTTCCGCGACGTCACCGCGCGGATCTCGGGGCGCGAGCTCGAGCAGATCGTGCAGCTCCTCCGCGGGCTCACGACCGCCGAGGCGGAGCGGGTGGTGATGGAGGCGATCGTCGACGACGACGCGCTCGCCGGCAGCGACCTGCCGCGGATCATGGAGGCCAAGCGCAACCAGCTGACGCCCTCCGGCCGCCTCGAGGCGCGCGTCGCCGACGTCGGCCCGGACGACATCGGCGGCCTCGCCGCGCTCAAACGCTGGCTCGAGGTGCGGCGCGGGGGCTTCTCGCCGCGGGCGCGGGCGTTCGGGCTCGACCCGCCGCGCGGGATCCTCCTCCTCGGCGTCCAGGGGTGTGGCAAGAGCCTGTCTGCCAAGGTCGTGGCGGCGAGCTGGCAGATGCCCCTGTTGCGGATGGATCCGGGCGTCTTCTACCAGAAGTTCATCGGCGAGAGCGAGGCGCGGATGCGCGAAGCCCTCGCCCAGGCGGAGTCGATGGCGCCGGTGGTGCTGTGGATCGACGAGATCGAAAAGGCGTTCGCGTCGTCGGGCGCGACCTCGGCCGATGGCGGCCTGTCGCAGCGGATGTTCGGCACGCTCCTGTCGTGGCTCCAGGACCACCGCCACCCGATCTTCGTCGTCGCCACGGCCAACGACATCACCCAGCTCCCGCCGGAGCTGATGCGAAAAGGACGGTTCGACGAGATCTTCTTCGTCGATCTGCCCGGCACGGCGGAGCGGCGCGCGATCTTCGCGATCCACCTCCGCCGGCGGAAGCGCGACGTGGCCGGCTTCGAGCTCGACCGGCTCGCGGCCGCGGCGGCCGGGCTGTCGGGGGCCGAGATCGAGCAGGCGGTAGTGGCTGGAATGTACGACGCCTTTTCGCGAGGTTCCGACCTCACTACCGACCACGTCCTCGCGGCGATCGCCGCGACGCAGCCGCTGAGCGTGGTGCTGCGGGAACGGGTCGAGGCCCTGCGCGCCTGGGCCCGCGGCCGCTGCATCGCGGCCGACTGACAGCCGGGGGC
>JBJTBO010000547.1:0-6222 GCA_046091445.1 Planctomycetaceae bacterium
ACGGCCGCGTCCGCCGGAGCCTCTCCCGCCGGAGCCTCTCCCGCCGGAGACGACGACGGCGACACGGTCCGCTGACGGCCGACCGCCGTACGATCGGCCGTCAGCGGACCGTGTCCCCGTCGTCGTCTCCGGCGGGAGAGGCTCCGGCGGGAGAGGCTCCGGCGGACGCGGCCGTGACGCCCGACGTCACGGCGAGCGCGGAGCGGCCGCGGGCCGCCCGCTCGCAGGCGGCGCTCCTCCGCGAGGTCTCCGGGCATCCGTTCGTCGCCCGGGCGAAGGATCTCTTCGATGCCGCGATCCGTCGCGTCGATCCGCCGCGCCAGGGAGCGGCCCCGACCGGGGCGCGGTCGCCCGCGGCCTCGCCGCTCCCCGCCGTCGAGGGTGAGGCCGCGGAACGCGAAGCCGCGGACGCGGACGAAGAGCAACGGGACGAATCGGAGGAGCGGTGATGCCCCCACATGACTCGGCGGGCCGCCGCGGCGCGATCGCGCGGCTCATCGACAGCTTCGCAGACCTGCCGGGCATCGGCCGCAAGAGTGCGGAGCGGCTCGCACACCACGTGCTGCAGATGCCGCCCGCGGAGGCCCTCGCCTTCGCCGACGCCATCCGCGAGGTCAAGCAAAACCTGCGCGCCTGCCGCGCCTGCTTCAATCTCGCGGAGGCGGATCTGTGCGACGTCTGCTCGGATGTGCGGCGGGACCGGACGCTGCTGTGCGTGGTCGAACAGGTCCGTGACCTCTTGGCGATCGAGCAGGCGGGGGCGTTTCGCGGCGTGTATCACGTCCTGCGTGGACGCGTGGCGCCGCTCGAGGGCACGGGCCCCGAGTCGTTGACCCTCGATGCGTTGGCGGATCGCGTGGCCCGGGAGGGCGTGCGCGAGGTGATCATGGGCACCACCCCCAACGTCGAGGGCGATGCGACGGCGATCGCGGTCATGCGGCGTCTCGAGGGTCTGCCGGTGGAGTTCACCCGGCTCGCGCGCGGCCTCACCGTCGGCGCGTCGCTGCAGCACGCCAATCGCGACATGCTCGCCGACGCCATCAACGGCCGGCAGAAGTTCTGACCCGGGAACGACCGCCCGGGTCGACGGCGATTCTCGAGGGGCCATCCATGCGCCACTCATGGTCCGCTCACGCGTGCCGCGTCGCAGGCGCATGATCCGACGCCGCTGGGTATCCTAACGGGAACGTGATTCGCGGGTCGGCGGTTCGTGCCGCTGGTGGCCCGCCCGGATGTGCGACGCCGTCGCCTCGTCAATCGCGGCGGGCGTCGACGGCGCCTGAGACGGTGGAGCCCGGAACGGTGCGTGTCTTGGACGGATGACGATCATGCGGATGTCCCTCGGTCAGGAAATGAGGCTGGCGCAGAAGCAGGTGCTCGCGCCGCGCATGATCCAGTCGATGGAGATCCTCCAGCTGCCGATCCTCGCCCTCGAGGAACGGATCGAGCAGGAAATCCAGAACAACGAGACGCTCGAGGTGGACGAGGCCGGTGCCGACGGGCCGGGCGTCGATGCGTCCCCCGCCGGCCTCGACGCCCCGGCGCCGGTTCAGGACAAGACCGTCGACGAGCGACCGCTCATCGTCGATCAGGAGCACGCGAACCAGGCGGACTTCGAGCGGGACTTCGAATGGAAGAGCGAGTATCCCAACATCGACGATGAGTTCAGTCGGCCGTCCGCGTCGCAGATCGAGCAGGCCGGAGACCGGTATCTCGACGTGATGGCCAACATGGTCGAGCGGCCCGAGACGCTCTCCCACCACCTGCACGAGCAGCTGTCCAACGAGGACCTGCCCACCGACGTGCGTCAGGCTGCGGAGAAGGTGATCTTCAACCTCGATGCCAACGGCTACCTGCCGTTGCCGCTCGGAGAGCTCGTCGATCCGGACGGGCCTCCCGGCCAGCTGGCCGCCCTCGAACGCGGCCTCGCGGTCGTCCAGGGACTCGACCCGGCCGGGGTGGGTGCGCGTGACCTCCGCGAGTGCCTCCTGCTGCAGATTCCGAGGGAGCATGCGCACGCCTCGCATCTCCGCCGGCTCGTGAGCGACCACCTCGAGGATCTCGCCGCCAATCGGCTGCCGCTCATCGAGCGGCGCACGGGTCTCACGATCGAGCAGATCGAGCAGCTGCGGGAGGAATTGCACGTCCTCCAGCCGAAGCCCGGCGCGATCTTCAGCGCGCCGATCGTTCCCGTCGTGAAGCCCGACGTCTTCGTCGATCAGGCGAGTGACGGCACCTGGAAGGTGCGGCTCGAAGACGTCGACCTGCCGGCCCTGCGGATCAGTCCCACGTACCGGCAGATGCTCGCGTCGGCGGACACCGAGCCCGCGACGCGGGAGTACATCAAGCGGAAGATCAACGCGGCGCAGTGGCTTATCGAGGCGATCGAACAGCGGCGGGCGACGCTGCTCAAGACCGCTCAGGCGATCGTCGATCACCAGACCCGCTTCCTCGCGGAGGGCCCCGAGGCGATCGAGCCGCTCAAAATGCAGCAGATCGCTGATCGCATCGGGATGCACGTCACCACGGTGAGCCGTGCCGTCGACGACAAGTGGCTGCAGACGCCACGCGGACTCGTGCCGCTGCGGCGATTCTTCGTCGGGGGCACGGTCAGTGCCGCCGGGGAGGAGGTGGCGTGGGACGCGGTGCGGATCAAGCTTCAGGAAATCGTGCAGGGTGAGCCGAAGGATTCCCCCTTCTGCGACGACGAGCTGGTGGAGGAGCTCGGGAAGCGCGGCATCTCCGTCGCGCGGCGCACGGTGACGAAGTACCGCAAGGCGATGAAGATTCCCAGTTCCCGGCAGCGGCGCGATTGGAAGCTGGGCAGGGGGACCCGACACGACGGAACGAACGGCCACGCCGACAGCGGCCGCGGGCCGCATGGCCGGCCGACCGAGGGCGGGGAGCAAGACGAGCCCGCCGCCGACGCCGCTCCCGCCACCGGTGCCGAGGGAGACTGAGCTGCCGACACCGCAGCCACCACGCCATGCGTTGCCCCTTCTGCCGCGCCGATGACGACCGCGTGATCGATTCCCGTGCGGGTGACGACGGGGCGACGATCCGTCGTCGCCGGGAATGCCTCGGCTGCCGTCGCCGCTTCACCACCTCCGAACGCGTCGAGCGGCAGCCGCTGACGGTGACCAAGAAAGGGGGCGTGCGCGAGCCGTTCGACCGCGACAAGATCAAGCGGGGGCTCGCCAAGGCCTGCTGGAAGCGGCCCATCACGGAGGACGACATCGAACAGGTGGTCGCCGCGCTCGAGGGCGAACTCTACGGCACCTACGACGGCGACGTCCCGAGCCGGGTCATCGGGGAGCGGCTCATGGAACTGCTGCGGGCCCTCGACCAGGTCGCCTTCGTGCGGTTCGCGAGCGTCTACCGCGAGTTCAAGGACGTCCGCGACTTCGTCGACGAACTCGAGCCGATCCTCGCCGAGTCGCACCGCCCGCCGGCGTGAGGCGGTGTGGCGTCAGCCGCCACGCAGGTAGTCGCCCCGCGTGCCGCCGGTCTTCTCCTCGAGGCGGACCGTCTCGATGGTCATTGCGGGGTCGATCGACTTCGTCATGTCGTACACCGCGAGGACGGCGGCGGTGGCGGCGACGAGGGCCTCCATCTCGACGCCCGTCCGCGCCGTGGCCCGCACGCGCGTCTCGACCTCGACGATGTCGCCCGTGGGGAAGCGGATCTCCACGTCGACGGCGTCGAGTGGCAGCGGATGGCACAGCGGCACGATGTCAGCGGTGCGCTTCGCGGCCATGATCCCGGCGAGCCTCGCGGTGGAGAGGGCGTCCCCTTTGACAAGGTCGCCGGAGCGGATGCGGGCGACGGTCTCGGGGCGGGCCCGCAGCCGCGCCGATGCGCGGGCGGTGCGGACCGTGACGGGCTTCTCGGCCACGTCGATCATGCGGACAGCGTGACGATCGCCGGACATGGCGGGAGGGGATCGGGTGGGAAGGCGGCGTGCGTCGGGCGACTCCGCGTCGGCCCCTGCTCGCACGACGCCGATCCTACCAGCGAAACGGGCCGGGGGCCGGTGTGCCCCCTCGACACACCGGCCCCCGGTTGCTGGCGTCTGGCTGGTCTGGTTTCCGGATCAGACCAGTTCCTTGCGGGCGCCGATGAGCGTGCGGAGCCGCTCGGCGAGCAGGGCGACGTCGAAGGGCTTCTTGAAGCTCTCGTTGACGTGTGCCCGGTCGATCGTGATCTGCGACCCGTCGTCCGGGAGCAGTGCGATCACGATCGTGTCGGCGTACTCCGCGTTCCTGCGCAGGTTCTGGCAGATCTGCTGGGCGTCGATGCGCCCGATCGAGTAGTCGACGACGATGCAGTCGGGATGGAAGCTCTCCGCCTGGATGCCGGCCTCGAACCCGCTCGCGGCCACCTGGATCTTGAACGACTTCTCCATCGGCAGATGCTTCTTGAGGTTCTCGATGAGCACCTGATCCTGGCCGACGAGGAGGACCTTCGCCATCGCCTCGTCCTCGAGGTCGCCCAACGGCATGCCGTGCTCCTTCAGAAACCGGATCAGATACTCCCGCGGGATGCGGCGGTCCTGGCTGCCGGGGATGCGGTACCCCTTCAGCCGACCGGAGTCGAACCATTTGCTCACCGTGCGGGGAGCAACCTTACAGATCTTGGCGACCTGGCCCGTCGTGAAAACCTTCATCACATGGACTCCAATGGATCTTGCGTGTCCGGAAACAACACGGCCAGCCCGCACCCTGGTGAGCGACGGACACCAGCCCCCCCGGCGCGGCACTCGCATCACGGGGCCGGCCGCGCCGTCGGGCCCCGTGATGGCCGGTCAGAAGCCGGGAGGGGGCGTGACAGACCGCCGAGGCGCGACGGTGTCGTGGTACGACGACCGCAGGCCTCGAGACGGCGGCTCGCAGGATTCCCCCCCTGCTTCATGTCCGCCTCGGGGGCCGGAATGACTCCGGACACCTCGGCGGCATGACCATCCAACGGGGTAGATCGAAAGATCGCGTCGTGCGACTTGAGCCGTTCTTTCGGAACGTGCCGGTGGCAGGGTGTCGCGGCGTGCCTCACGCCGCCCGCGCGGCGGCCACGGCCGATTCGAATCGCACGGAGACCCGCTTCGAGACGCCCGATTCCTCCATCGTGACGCCATAGAGCGTGTTCGCCGCCGCCATCGTCTTTTTCGAATGCGTCACCACGATGAACTGCGTGGCCGAGAGAAAATCGCGAAGCACTCCGGCGAATCGGTCGACGTTGGCCTCGTCGAGGGCGGCGTCCACCTCGTCGAGCACGCAGAAGGGGCTCGGCCGCGACTTGAAGATCGCCAGCAGGAGCGCCACGCACGTCATCGTCTTCTCGCCGCCGGACAGGAGGGAGATGCTCCGCGGCTCCTTGCCCGGGGGCCGCGCGACGATGTCGACCGCCGTCTCCAGCAGGTCCACGCCCTCCTCGAGCTGGATGTCGGCCTGGCCGCCGCCGAAGAGCCGCTCGAACAGCTCGCGAAAGTGGGTGCGGACGGTCTCGATCGTCTCACCGAGCAGCCGCCGGCTCTCCTCGTCGATGCGCTCGATGAGCTGCTCGATCGACTGCCGGGCCTCGGCGACATCCGCGAGCTGGGTCTCGAGCGTCGCCAGCCGCGCGGCCAGCTCCTCCGACTCGCGCAGCGCGTCGAGGTTCACCGAGACGTACGTCGCCACCTTCCTGCGCAGCTCCTCGATCTCGCGGTCGAGTTCGTCCCGGTCGCTCGGCACCGCGGGCTGGTCGTCGGCGACCCCATCCGCGGAGCCGTGATGGTCCGGCTGCTCGTCCCTGTCCACGGGCTGGTCGATGTCGATGTCGTACTCGTCGCGCACCCGCTCCACGATGCGCGCCCGACGGTGTCGGGACTCGCCCGCCTCGAGGTCGTGCCGGTGCGCCTCCTCGCCCAGCCGGCCCACGAGCGTGCGCAGGGCGTCGAGCTCCTCGGCCACCGCGAGCCGGCGGGCCTCGATCGACGCGGCATCGGCCTCCGTCCTCGCGAGCGACTCCGTTGAGCGCTCGAGGGCGTGGACCGCCTCGGCGTGGGCCGCCGAGGTCGCGAGCAGATCGAGATCATGGGCCGCGAGCGCCGCCGCCGAGACATCCACCAGGCGGCGGGCGGCGTCGACGTCGGCCGACCGGTCGCGGGCGGTGGTGGCGAGCGTCTCGCGAGCATCGTGCTGGCGGGCGAGCCGCTCGCCGCTCGTCGCCCGCTCGATGCGGAGT
>JBJTBO010000548.1:0-2264 GCA_046091445.1 Planctomycetaceae bacterium
TAGAGCGCATCCGAGATACGTGTGTCGCCGGCTCGGGGGCGGCAACGGGATCTCGTCCGCCGCTCCGACGGCGGATTGGCTCGTCGCGTGGGCCGCCGCGGCCCAATGCTCCTCGAGCGTTCGCCGACCCCCTTCGCCTACTTGCCTTGCTTTGCCCCGTCGTCGCTACACCTACGCAAGACGTGCTCTAGCTTGGACTTTTGCAGTTTTGAACGCATTGTGAAGTTACCCGTCGCGTAGGTCGGGGGAGCCCACGCCCCGTCGCCCGACGTTCGCTGCGGGCATCGTGCCCTTCGCTCACTCGGATGCAGACCGCGCTGCGCAATCCTTGCTTCGCTTGTCTGCATACGCCGGCTCCCGGGGCATGGGCCCCCCCTCCCGTGACTGCAACCCGTCAGGAAGAGCAAAGAGGACGTGGACTGCCCGGATAGCGTCTCATCGCGGGCGACGCCGCATCACGCGCGGCGGCCCAGCAGTGCGGCGGCCGCGAGGCCCGGATCGGGCGACGTGAGGAGCGACTCGCCGACGAGCATCGCGCCGATCCCTGCGGCCTCCAGTCGCTCGACGTCCGCGCGCGTGCGGATGCCGCTTTCGGCGACGAGCACGCACTCCTCCGGCACCTGCTCGCGCAGCCGCATCACGTGCTCGATGTCGGTCGTCATCGTGCGCAGGTCGCGGTTGTTGACCCCCACCAGCGTGGCACCGAGATCGAGCACGCGCGGCAACTCCTCGGCGTCGTGCAGCTCCACGAGCGGTGTCATGCCAAGGTCGAGAATGGACGCGTAGAGGCCGCGCAGACGGCAGTCGTCGAGGCACTCGGCGATGAGAAGCACGGCGTCCGCGCCGTGCGCCCGGGCCTCGAGCACCGGGTAGCGGTCGATCACGACCTCCTTGCGGAGGGCGGGCAACGGCGTCGCGACGCGGGCCGCCTCGAGATCGACGAGGCTGCCGCCGAAGTCCCAGGCGTCGGTGAGGATGGAGAGGGCAGCCGCACCGGCGGCGGCGTAGCCGGTCACGACCTCCTCGACGGTGGCGCCCGGACGGATCTCGCCCGCGGACGGACTCTTCCGCGTGAACTCGGCGATGAGCCGCATGCCGCCCGGCGCCGACACGGCGGCGAAGAAGTCGCGCACCGGCGCCGCCGTCGCCAGCCGACCCTCGAGGGCGGCGGTGGGCACCCGCTCCCGCGCGCGGGCCACCTCGGCATGCTTGCGGGCGACGATCGTGTCGAGGATGGTCGGCATGGACCGCACTCTACCAAGCGACGCGCCGACGCACGCCGGTCGCGGCGGACGGAGAGGGCGCTTCGTGGCCTCGTGCCCCTCCCGCCACGGCCCGGCCGGCGAAGACGCGCACCCGCGGGACGGGGCCGAGCGGGCCGACGACCCGGCTCGTGGATGTCGGGTTCAGCGCCGGACCTCGATCACGCCGACCGCGAGGCGGCCGTCGGTGAAGTAGGGATCGCCGCCGCCGTTGCGCCCCTCGCGGACGCGGTGAAACTCGTCCACCCAGTAGTAGCCGTCGAGCAGGCCCGCACGGGCGGCGTCGCGCACGAGCTTGGTGCGCTCCCGGTCGATGTCGGGGGCGATGCGGTGCGTGATGCCGCCGGTGGTGCGACTGATCTCGACCCGTTCGTCGTACGTGGCCGCACCGAGCCAGAGAGGGTCGCCCCGCTGGTCGACCTCCGCGGAACGCCAGAAGCGCACGTGGTGTCGCTGCTTCGGGCTGTCGCCGACCGGCTGCTCGAACGCGGCATCCTGCCGGCGTCCCCAGAGGAAGAGGTCGCTCACCGGCGCGTGGTCGTAGGGCTTCTTGAGCACGACGTCGGCCGCGATCCGCAGCGATGTCTGCAGGGTGATCGGATCGGCCGCATACCAGCCGGCCGCGGACAGCGCCCGATGGAGTTCCTCTTCCGTGCCGATGAACGCGATGTTGACGGCATCACCCTGGTGCCCGCGGCGGGTCGTCGTGTGTCGCGGCGAACGCACGAGCGCCGGGTGCCCTTCGATCGTCTCCGTGGCCGTCGGTGACTGGCCCCGCGCGGGCACCGCCACTCCGACGAGTGCGAGCAGAACGACGACGTCCACGACTCGCCAACGGCCACGCGGCCCGCGCTCTTGCGTCTGCACGCCACGATCCTCCCTGAGACCCTCGCCGGGTGAGAGCAAGGCGGCGGAAGGTAGGCATCACCCGGCCCCGCCCTCAAGACCGTTTCCCGCACGCACCGTCGCCCCGCCACCCCACCGGCTGCAGCGGCCAAAGGC
>JBJTBO010000549.1:0-9540 GCA_046091445.1 Planctomycetaceae bacterium
TTCGCCTGGCCGAGCGCCTCGAAATCGGCCTCCTCGGTGCAGTGCTGCACGGCATCCGGGACGGTCGGCGGCTCCACTCCCTGCTCGACGGCGGTCTTCTGGGCGGCGAGGGAGTGGCGCAGGGCCCGGCCGATCTGCGTCGTGAGCTTGTCGTGCAGGCCGTCGACGAGGTCGCCGACGTGGTACGTGACGTTGCCGAGGTGCAGGTTCTCACGCCGACGATAGCCCGGATAGAGGATCTCCTTGAGATCCTCGCAGGCGGCGATGATCGACTCGTAGTTGGGAAGCGGGCAGTGGCCGAGGTAGTTGATCGTGGGAACGTCGTGGTACGTCTCCACGATCCGCTTCGTGAGCTGGGGCAACTGCTCCTTGAGTCGGATGTCGGTGGCCATGACGATCGATGGTAGGGGGGCGTGCCTGGCGTCGCAAACGTTCTCCCCGTTCGGTCGGCGCGACGACCCCGCGGAATGGAAGGTTCTCACGCCCCGCGGGCAGCGATCCCGCCCGGCGCCCCCCGCGCCGGAAAGCGGGGCAGGATGTGCCGCGCGAGGCGACGCCGCTCAAGAGCGCGTCCGCCGGATTCAGGCGACGTCACCGGCCGCGGCGAGCGCCTCGGCGAGCGTCACCGCGCCGGTGTAGAGCGCCTTGCCGACGATGCATCCCGCCGCTCCCGCCGCGGCCACCCGCCGAATGTCGGCCGCCGACGCGATGCCTCCCGACGCGACGACCGGCACCGATGACGCGGCGAGCATCGCGCCCAGGGCGGCGAGATTCGGCCCCTCGAGCATGCCGTCCCGGGCGATGTCGGTGAACACGATCGCGGCGAGCGGCAGCGCGGCATGCCGCCGTGCCACGTCGAGTGCCGACGTGCCACCGGTTTCGCGCCAGCCCCGCACCGCCACGATCCCGTCGCGGGCGTCGAGTCCGAGCACGATCCGCCCCGGGTAGGCGGACGAGAGCCCGGAGAAGGCATCGGGGTCGTCGATGGCCAGGCTGCCGACCACGACCCGGGCCACGCAGGCGTCGAGGTACGCCGCGGCGGTGGCGACGGAGCGCACCCCTCCGCCCACCTGGTAGGGCAGCCCCGCGGCGGCGACGATCCGACCCACCAGTTCCGCCTGCACCGGTCCGCCCTCGCGGGCGCCGTCGAGGTCCACGAGATGGAGTCGACGGGCGCCGCCGGCTGCGAAACGCATCGCGACGGCGACCGGGTCGGCGTCGAAGACCGTCTCCCGCTCGTAGTCTCCCTGCAGGAGCCTCACGCATCGTCCGCCGCGCAGGTCGATCGCGGGCCACAGTTCCATCGTCTCGCTCCGGAGTGACGTCCCCGTGCAGCGTATCAGCCCGTCCGCCACGACGACAGGAACGCCGTGAGCAGCCGCAGCCCGGCCCGCTGGCTCTTCTCCGGATGGAACTGCGTCGCCCACAACCTGCCGCGCTCGACGACGGCGCAGAACGGTCCGCCGTAGTCGGTCTCGGCCGCGACGACCGCCGGGTCGCGGGGTCGCGCATGGTAGGCATGCACGAAGTAGAAGTGCTGCTCCGGCTCCGCGGCGACGGCAGGCCCCGTCGTGGTTCGCCAGGAGACGGTGTTCCATCCCATGTGCGGCACCTTGAGACCCGCCGGGATGTCGAACCGGGCGACGTCCCCCGCGAGGACGCCGAGGCCCTCGTGACGTCCCCCCTCCCAGCCGGTCTCGAAGAGCAGCTGCAGTCCCATGCAGATGCCGAGAAAGGGACGATCCGCACGCACGTGGTCGACGAGGGGCGCGACGAGATCGCGCGCCCGAAGCGCCTGCATCGCGTCACCGAAGGCACCCACGCCCGGCAGCACCACCGCCGCGGCGGCTGCGACCCGCTCGGGGTCGGACGTGATGATCGCCGGCGTGCCGAGCCGTTCGAAGGCCTTCTGGACGCTGCGCAGGTTGCCGCTGCCGTAGTCGACGATCGTGACCATCGCCCCAGTGTACGGCAGGTCCGCCCACGGGCGAGCGGAGACCGGCGGCGCGTCGGCGGGTCACTCGCCCGGGGCGCGCTCGGGGTAGATCACGAGTTCGACCCTGCGGTTCTTGGCCCGCCCGGCCGGCGTGGCATTCGACACGACGGGATGATTCGAGCCGTGGGCCACGAGGAAGAGCTGCGACTCGCGCAGCGGTGTCCGCGTCGTGAGGAAGTCGAACACGGCGGCGGCCCGTGCCGCCGTGAGCTGATGGGGCGAGGCCCAGGAGGCGTTCGTGAGCGGCTCGGTATCGACATGCGACTCGATGCCGATGAAGTGACCGGGATAGACCCGGCCCACCTCGCCCGCCACCTGCGTGAGCAGTGCCACGCCTCCCGGCACGAGGTTGGCGGTGCCTCCGTCGAAGAGCGCGTCGGCCGGGAGTTCGACGCGGACCACCGAGCCGTCGAACCGCGTATCCACGCCCGGCAGTGCCAGTCCCGACAGCGCCGATTGCATGGTGCCGGGGGGCACCGCGCCTGCCGCCATCGGGGCGGCGGCCACCGGCATGCCCGCGGCCCGCACGGTCGCGAGCTGGGACGACGTGCTCGCGAGCTGCTCCCGCAACGCGACGATCTCGTCCTGCATCAGCTGCGACTCCTGCCGACGGCGCGTCAGTGCCGCCGAGAGGCCATCGGGTGCGACGGCCGGGGAGGGCACGGCGGCGACCGGCGGCGCGAGCGGGAGGGTGTGGGCCGGAGCCGCGACGCCGGGTGGTGGCTCGAGCGAGGCGGGAGTCGCCGCGGTACCGGGGCGCGTCACGCGTGGACTCCCGGCACAGCCTGTCGTCACCACCACGCATGCGGCCAGTCCGCCGAGGCACAGGCGCGCGAGGGCCGCGTGAGGGGCGCGACGGCGACGACGGGGCGCGGGCATCGGAAGCGGTCCTGGACCCGTGGACGGGGGGCGGGATGGTATGGGGAGCGGGGCGCCCCGGGCAAGACCGCTCACGACGCCCCCCGGCCTCGAAGCGTCACGCGCCCGGAGCCGCGTTTCCCCGCACCCGGCGCCAGACCGCCAGCGTCAGGGCCGTGAGCACGATCACCGCGCCCCCGACCACCGCCAGTTCGCCTGGTCGTTCGAAGACCGGCCCCGTCAGGCGCCAGAGCGGATTCCAGCCGAGCACTACGACCCCCAGCCCGATGCACAGGCTCGGCCCGAACGGCAGTTCGTTGCCGCGTCGCATGACGACCTGCCCGAGACCGTGCACGAGACCGATGAACACGCCGACGAAGAGCGCGAGCACGCACGGCTGCCAGCCGATCCACGCCCCCGCCATCGCCATGAGCGTGACGTCGCCGAACCCCATCGCCTCCTGCGCGAGTGCCCACGAAGCACCGAGGCGAATGAGCCACACCAGTCCGGCGGCGACGACGATGCCCGCCAGGGACGCGAGCTGCGCGTGCCAGGGCATGCCACCGCGCCACCACGCGAGCATGATGCCGAGGGCACCGGCCACGAGCACGAGCCGGCGCGGGTCGAGCCTGCGCCGCCATGAGGACGCGGCCTGATCGTCGGGATCGGTCAGCGGGGCCGTGCACGTCCACCACCAGGCCACGAACGCCACGAGCGCGACCGCCACCCCGCCGGGTGTCGGACACGCTCCGAGCCACGCCGGGATCGACGCCGTGCGCAGCCCGCCGAATGCACCGAGCTGGTCCCACTCGATCCGCGGCGCGGCGAACGAGCGGGCCACCTCGTGCGGCACCGGCATCAGGATCGTCGGGTCGGCCGCCGTCCAGCGCAGCCCCAGGAGTGCCCCGGGCATCGTGATCACGTCGGGGATCACACGGTACCGCAGATCCACCCACGCGGCCGCCACCAGCAGCCCCGCGAGCACGAGATGGGCGGCATGCCGGATCGCGATGTCATGACGAGCGACGACCATGCCCCCTGCGCTCGGCGGGGAGAGCCGCCCGACCGCGTGCATCTCCCACCACCACGCGACCATCGCGCACGCCACGAAGCCCGCCTCGATGAGCCGGTCGTTGCGGGGGCGCCGCGCGTCACCGTCGACGAGAGGCCGGACCACGAGCGTCACCACGCGCGCGATCGCGGCCGCGCCGACGACCACGCCGATCCACTCGAGGCCCACCGTCAGCGCGTCGGGCGGAGGCGCGATCAGCATGCATCCTCCCACAGCCGCCCCGGCGCGGCCCCCGACGCGAGCCACTCGACGATGCGGCCGGTCACGTCCGCCGGCTCGACCGCGCCCGTGTCGATCATCGCGTCGGCCACCTCGCGGTAGAGCGGCGCGCGGTGCGCCACGGTCGAGTCGATCTCGTCGAGCGGATCGGCCCCGGCGAGCGCGGGCCTCCGGGAGGCGGTGTGCGGGTCGGCGGCGAGCCGGCGCCGGATCACCGCGCACGACGCCGTGAGCCAGACGATCGGCCGGCCGTGCGCGCGGAGGCGCTCGCGATTGAGTGGACGCAGCACCACGCCGCCGCCGGTGGCGAGGACGCCGGCGCACGAGGTCCGCAGATCCGCGAGGATCGTCGCTTCCGCGTCACGGACCGCGGTCTCGCCCAGCTCCCGCACGAGGGCGGCGATCGACGTGCCGACCCGCTCCTCGAGCACCGCGTCCGCGTCCACCCACTCGCAGCCGAGCCGAGCCGCCAGGGCCGCGGCGACGGTCGATTTTCCGGTGCCGCGGTAGCCGACGAGCGTGATGACCGGCATGGGCTCGCCTCAGACCGGTTCCTTCGCCGATGCCGTCGCGCGCTTGAGCGCGTCGCGCATGACGTGCGCCGGCGCGTCGGCACCGTGCCAGATGCGGAACTGATGGGCCGCCTGCCTGACGAACATGTCGACCCCAGTGATCGTGCGGCAGCCGATGCTCCTGGCCTGCTTGATCAGGAGCGTGCTTTCCGGATTGTAGACGGTGTCGAACACCACCATGTAGGGACGCAGGTGCTCCCTGTCGAAGGGCGTCTCGTCGACATTGGGGTGCATGCCGACCGGAGTCGTGTTCACGAGACAGTCGTAGGGCAGACGGTACCGCGCCGACCATTCGACCGCCCGACAGCCGACCTCCGCGGCCATCGTCCGGCCGCGCTCGAGCGTGCGCGCCGCGATCGTGACCTCCACGCCCTCGCGACGCAGGCCGAACGCCACCGCCCGAGCCGCGCCGCCGGCCCCGAGCACGAGCGCCGACTTCAGGCCGATCAGCCCGCTCTTCACCGGATGATCCGCATCGACCATCCCGGCCTGCAGGCTTTCCACCGCCGCCGTCGCATCGGTGTTCGACGCCACCAGCCCCGAGGCCGCGAATGCCACCGTGTTGGCCGCACCGATCGACCGCACGAGGTCGTCGCAGGCCGTGCACCGGGCGAGTACGGCCTCCTTGTGCGGAATCGTCACGCTGAGTCCTGCGAGCGGCCATCGCGCCGCGTGGGCGAGGAACGCGTCGAGGTGGTTCGCCGGCACCCGAAAGGGGAGGTAGACCGCGTCGATCCCGGCGGCGGCGAGGGCCGCGTTGTGCACCACGGGGCTGAGGCTGTGGGCGACGGGGTCGGCGACGACCCCGAAGATTCGCGTGGCCGGCGTGAGCGAATCGTAGCGGTACACGTCGCGCATCCGACGCCAGCCGATCTGGCCGGGTGCCAGCACCCGATCGTCATCGGCGGTGGCGAACGTGAAGGGGGAGCCGACGGCGCCGGCGAGCACGCGGGTCGGTGTGCCGATGTCCCCCATGCAGATGCCGACGGTGGGCACGCGGCTGTCCCGAACGAGCTCCAGCATCCGCAGGTTGTCGTCGGGCTGATTCGCCATCGTGGCGATCTTCACGATGTCGGCGTCGAGTGCGGCGAGCCGGGCGTGCAGCGCCGGCAGGTCGGCGGGCGTGCGGGTGAAGTCGTGGTGGCTCACGATCCGCCGGGTCGTGCCGTAGCGGGGGATGTCCCCGGCGACGTCCTCCTCCAGATCGACGTAGTCGGCCCCCTCGGCGATCGCCGTCCGCAGCAGCAGCTGGCGGGCCTCCTCGCCGCGATCCCAGTGGCCGCCGTCGGACGGACGGCGGCAGGTGACGATCACGGGGCAGGGGCGTTCCCGGAGCAGCCGCCGCACCTGCACGTCGCCCTGGATGCAGTCGACCCGCAGCTCGACCAGCCGCACGCCATTGTCGGCGAGGTGACGATGCTCGGCGATGACGTGCCGGTGACGACCCCGGCCGATGCTCACGCAAATCATGCGATGCGGGGCCCGAGACCCGCCTCCGGTTCAGGTTCTGCGAAACTGCCGATCGAGGTCCCGCCGCGACAGCGTCAGTGACGTCGGCCGACCGTGCGGGCAGTGGTGTGCGTCCGGCACATCGTCGCGATCCCGCACGAGCGCGTCGACCTCCGCCTGCGACAGGGGATCACCCGCCTTGATCGCCGCCCGGCAGGCGAGTCCGTGCAGCACCTCGTCGACGAGCAGGCCCGGATCCCCTCCGCCCGAGGCGTTCGCCGCGAGCCGGTCGAGGATCTCACGGACGATCTCCCGGGCCGGGGTCCGGCCGACGAGCGCGGGCTTCGCGGTCACGATGACCGTCACGCCGCCGAACGGAGCGATCTCCATGCCGGCGCGACGCAGCACGTCGAGGTGGGCATCGACGAGTTCCAGGGCGGCGGGATCGAGCTCGACGCGCTCCGGCACGAGGAGGCGCTGCACCTCGAGGCCTCCGGAGCCGACGTCCCTCTTCAGGCGCTCGTAGAGCACGCGCTCGTGCAGGGCATGCTGGTCGATCACCTCGATGCCATCGCCGCTCTCGACGACGATGTACCGGTCGTGCATCTGCACCGCGCGGCGCGCTCCGCCTGCGCCCGTCGGCGGGGCCGGCACGCGCTCCCACGCGGGATCGGTGACACCCGCCCGGGCGAAGGCGGACGCCGTTTCAGCGGCCGTCCAGAGGCCGGGTGCCGGGGCGGGCTCAGCGAGGCGTGCCGCTCCCGCAGGCGCACCCGTTCCCTCCGTCGCCGCGGGCCAACGTGCCGCACCGGCATCGACGCTCGCCGGCGGGGTGAGCCGGGTGCCGAGATCGGTCCTCAGCAGCCGCTCCCGCAGCGCCGCCAGAACGAGGCGGTAGAGCCGCTGGGGATCGCGGAACCGCACCTCCATCTTGGCCGGGTGCACGTTCACGTCGACCATCTCGGGAGGCATGTCGAAGCGGAGGAAGATCACCGGATGCCGGCCGCCGAGCAGAAGCCCACGGTATCCCTCCTGCACGGCGTGCAGGATCGCCCGATCGCGGAACGGCCTGCCGGCCACGAAGAGGTGCTGCAGTCGTCCGGCCGCCACGTCGTCCTGGGGATGGCCCATGAGCCCGCCGACACCGAGCTCGCCGTCGTCGGCCTCGACGTCGAGGAGCCGGTCGCCGAGGTCGTTCCCGAAGCAGTCACTGATCCGCCGGCGCCACGACGTCGTGGCCGGCAGGTCGTGCACGCGCCGGCCGTTGTGGGACAGCGTGAATGCGACGCCGGGATGCGCCAGCGCCGTGCGGATGAACGCCTCGGACGCGTGCGACCACTCGGTCTGGGGCGTGCGCAGGAACGCCCTGCGGGCAGGCACGTTTCCGAACAGCTGGTGGACCTCCACCGTCGTGCCCGGGGCACCGGCGTCGGGCACCACGTCACCGATGCGTCCCCCATTGACGGTGATCGAGGCGCCCGCCGGGGTCGTGCCTGCCGCATCACGCGGTCGGGAACGCACCACGAGCCGGGCCACCTCTCCGATGCTCGCGAGGGCTTCCCCGCGAAACCCCAGCGTGTCGATGCGCTCGAGATCCTCGGCGACGCGCAGCTTGCTCGTCGCATGCGCCGTCACTGCGAGCGGGAGATCGTCGGCCTCGATCCCCAGACCGTCGTCCACCACCCGCACGAGCGCGACGCCGCCCTGCTCGAGGGCCACGTCGATCCGCGACGGTGAGGCGTCGAGCGCGTTCTCGAGCAGCTCCTTCACGACGCTCGCTGGACGCTCGACCACCTCGCCGGCGGCGATCCGGTTGACGACGGAGACCGGAAGCCGGTGGATGCGTCCCATGCCCCTCGCGTCCACCGGCCCTCAGGAGAGCCGGTACTCCTTGATCTTGCGGTAGAGGGTCCGCTCTCCGATGCCGAGGAGCTCGGCGGCCTGCTCCCGGTTGCCGCCGGTGAGCTTGAGCGTCTCGGTGATGAAGATCCGCTCGATCTCCTCGAGCGGGCGGCCCACGAGCCCGGCGAGGCTCCCCGATTCGGCAGGCAGGGGCGCCGCCGCATCGCTCACGTCCGGATCCAGCTCGAGCGGCAGATCGTCGACATCGAGCGTCTCGTCGCAGTCCACCACGACCATGCTCTCGATGACGTTGCGCAGCTGCCGCACGTTGCCCGGCCACGGGTAGGAACCGAGCTTCATCCGCGCCCCCAGCGACACTCCACGGATCGTCTTGCCGTGCCGTTTCGCGAACTGGCGGACGAAGTGCTCGATGAGCAGGGGAATGTCCGCGGAGCGGTCGCGGAGCGTGGGAATGGCGATCGTGATCACCTTGAGCCGGTGGTAGAGATCGCTGCGGAAGACCCCCGCGGCGATCGCCTCCTCGAGGTTGCGATTCGTCGCGGACAGGATGCGGACGTTGACCCGCACCGGCGCGTTCGACCCGACCCTCGTGATCTCGCCCGACTCGAGCACGCGCAAGAGCTTGATCTGCGTGGCGAGCGGCATGTCGCCGACCTCGTCGAGAAAGAGCGTGCCGCCGTTGGCGTACTCGAACTTGCCCACCCGGTCGCTCGACGCGTCGGTGAACGCGCCCTTCACGTGGCCGAAGAGCTCGCTCTCGAGGATGTTCTCGCTGAGGGCGGCGCAATTGAGCGCCACGAAGGGCTTGCTCTTCCGGGGGCTGTTCTGATGGATCGCCTGGGCGACGAGCTCCTTGCCGGTGCCGGTCTCCCCCTGGATCAGCACCGTCGCGTCGGTGGGCGCGATCCGCTTGAGGCGTTCGATGAGCACCAGCATCTGCGGGCTCGACCCCACCACGCCCTCGAATCCGAACTTCTCGTCCAGCCGCCGGTTGAGGTCGAGGTTCTGCCGCCGCAGGAGCACGCCCGCGGCCGCCCGCTCCACCGCGGTCCGCAGATGGGCCAGGTCGAGCGGCTTCTGCAGGTAGGTGAAGGCGCCCTGCTGCATGGCCGACACGGCCGACGGGATCGTGCCATGGCCCGTGACGACGATCACCTCGGTCTCGGCACTCGCCCGCTTCGCTCGGGCGAGGATCTCGAGCCCCCCGATGTCGGTCATCATGAGGTCGGTGACGACGACGTCGAAGGTCTCCGCCTCGAGGCGTCGCGCACCCTCACCGCCACTGCCGACGACGACGACCTCGTGGCCGAGTCGGGCGAGGCCCTCGCCCATGGTCCGCGCGTGGACGATGTCGTTGTCGATGACGAGCACCCGGATCGTGGTTGCCGACACGACGCCACCGTTGTTCCCGGTCGCCTCGTGACTCTCCGCCGCGTCCCTGGAAACGATGCCTGCCACCATGCGATCGATCGTACGGGCGGGCGCCGCGTCGCGTCCAGTTGCCGGCCGGA
>JBJTBO010000550.1:0-5366 GCA_046091445.1 Planctomycetaceae bacterium
CCGCCTCGACGGGAGGCTGCCCGGCCACCGACGCGTCGAGCAGCGACTGCACCTCGCCGGCATCGTCGGGGTAGAGCCCGAAGACCTGGCTGAGGTTGGCGCGGCAGGCCCGCGTGAGCAGGAGCCGGTCCTGCTTGGGCCCCGACATCGTCTCCTCGTGGGGATGAATGGAGCCGCTGCCGAACCGCTCGAGCCGCACCCGCGCCATGAAGCCGCGACGCACGTGACTCGCACCCTCCACCTCGAAATGCTGGTGGTAGACGTAGAGCGCCGCCGCCGGTTCCTGCATCACGACGCCCTGCTCGCGCCACTCCCTCAGGAACTTCGCGGCCCGCGTGTAGCGGTTGCCGCGGGCGTCGTCCCCCGGCTCCTCGCGATTCAGCTCGAGCCGCACCACATTGGCGGGATGACGCTCGTAGAGCTCGTTCTGCAGGGTGCCGTCGATCACGTCGTACGGAGGCGCGATGACCTGCGACAGGGCGCCGACGTGCTTGGGGTCGTAGCGAAGACCGCGAAACGGGGCGACGGTGGGCATGCGAGGATCGAGTCCTGGAGGGGCGGAATCCGACGGCGCAGGCCGGAATGGTACCAAACCCGCCCACGTTTCACGGGAAACGTCCGGGCTGCCGGGGGCATGGAACGCCCCGGCAGCCACGGTCCTCCGGCGGCCGTCGACCGACCGCCGCTCAGTACCGGTAGTACTCGGGTTTGTACGGCCCTTCGACCGGCACGTGGATGTACTCGGCCTGCTCGGGCGTCAGCCGGGTGAGCTTCACCCCGAGCTTGTCGAGGTGCAGCCTGGCGACCTCCTCGTCGAGCTTCTTGGGGAGCAGGTGCACACCCACGTCGTACCTGTCCGTCTCCTGCCAGAGCGCGAGCTGTGCGAGCACCTGATTGGTGAAGCTCGTGCTCATCACGAACGAGGGGTGTCCCGTCGCGCAGCCGAGGTTCACGAGCCGCCCCTCGGCGAGCACGATCACCGACCGACCGGAGGGGAGCGTGTAGCGGTCCACCTGCGGCTTGATCTCCTGCTTCCTGATCCCCTTCGTCCGCTCGAGCCATGCCACGTCGATCTCCAGGTCGAAGTGGCCGATGTTGCAGACGATCGCGTCGTCGGGCATCTGGGCGAGATGCTCGGCCCGGATCACGTCGCGACACCCGGTCGCGGTGACGAAAATCTGGCCCCGCGCGGCCGCCTCTTCCATCGTGGTGACCTCGTAGCCCTCCATGACCGCCTGCAGGGCGTTGATGGGATCGATTTCGGTGACGATCACGCGAGCCCCGAGCGCCTTCATGGCGTGGGCGCAGCCCTTGCCGACGTCGCCGTAGCCGGCGACCACCACCACCTTGCCCGCCACCATGACGTCGGTGGCCCGCTTGATGCCGTCCGCCAGGCTCTCGCGGCAGCCGTAGAGGTTGTCGAACTTGCTCTTCGTGCACGAGTCGTTGACGTTGATCGCCGGCAGCTTCAGCTCACCGGCCTCGTGCATCTGGTAGAGCCGGTGCACGCCCGTCGTCGTCTCCTCGGAAAGCCCCCGGATGCCGCCGAGCAGCTCCGGATACTTCTGATGCACCATCGCCGTGAGGTCGCCGCCGTCGTCGAGGATCATGTTGAGCGGCTCGCCGTCGGGGAAGAACAGCGTCTGCTCGATGCACCAGTCGAACTCCTCGTTCGTCATCCCCTTCCACGCGTAGACGGGCACGCCCGTCTTCGCGATCGCAGCCGCCGCGTGATCCTGCGTGGAGAAGATGTTGCAGCTGCTCCAGGTGACCTCCGCGCCGAGGGCCTTGAGGGTCTCGATGAGGACGGCCGTCTGGATGGTCATGTGGAGGCAGCCGGCGATGCGGGCTCCGGCCAGCGGCTTCGAGCGGCCGTACTTCTCACGGAGCGCCATGAGGCCGGGCATCTCCTTCTCGGCCAGCATGATCTCCCGACGGCCCCAGTCGGCGAGGGACAGATCGGCAACCTTGTAGGGCAGGCGGGTCTCGACGTGCGTCACGGAAGGCTCCTTGCGGACGAGGCGGGAAGGGGCGATGCGGTGGACGATTCCACCGTCGCTCAGGCTTTGCCGAAGTGTAGTCGGAAGCCCCCCTCCGCACAGCGGGCCCGCCTCCGGGCCGTGCATGAACGGGTTCGGGCCGGCGGCGGACGGCATGGGACCGGTCAGGATTCCGCGTGCGAGCCCAGCGCGACCCGCGCCGCCGAGACGAACGCCCTCACCCGCCCCGCGTCCTTGCGACCCGGAGACGACTCCACGCCGCTGGCGGCATCGACCGCCACCGCACCGCTGGCCTCCACCGCCCGCGCGACGTTCTCGGGAGTCAGCCCCCCGGCCAGGCCGAGCGGCACCCCGAGGGACCCTGCCCGAGCGAGCGCCTGCCAGTCGACCGTCTCACCGCGCCCCCCGAGCACGCCGGCGGCCGCGTCGCGCGGGGCGCTCGCGTCAACCAGTGCCATCGCCGGCACGCCGCCCAGCCGCCGCGCGGCGGCGAACCACGCGCGGGCCTCGCGGAGCCCGTCGGGGCCCAGCCGCACGGCGCGGATCACGCGCAGCCCCCGCAGCCCGGCCACGGTCTCCGGAGGGTCGACGACGGCTCCCGAGAACAGCTGACCGTGGAGCTGCACGGCACCGATGCCCGTCGCCTCCAGGATGCGCCGCATCTCGCCGACGGCGGCGCCGGCGAACACGCCGACGACGAGGATGCCCGCGGGGAGGGCGGCGACGATTTCGGCCGCCGTCGCGACGTCGATCCTCCGCGGTGATCCAGCGACGAAGTTGAGCCCCACGGCGTCGGCCCCGGCGTCCGCGACGAGCCGGGCGTCGTCGGCTGTCGTCACGCCGCAGACCTTCACGTGGAACACGACGCCTCCCTCATATCCGTCGCCACCGGGCGCGCACGGACCGCGTTGCCTGTCCGGAAGAGTTTATGTCACGCACGCCCTGTGCAGGAATCATCGCCCGCTGGTCGAAATGAAGTCTGGCCGAAGGTTCACCCGCCGAAGCCGCCCGGACCTCGGCGTGCGTCGCCACCGTCACGGAATCGACACCACCATGCCCGTCCCCCCCCGGCACCCGTCGACTCGCCCCTTCATGGCCGCGCCCCGCACGCAGTTCTTTCACCCGGCCGCGGTGATCGACGGGGCGCTCGCGGCGACCGAGCGTGCGATCCGACGCGCCGAGGGATTCGTCCTCGTCGTCGGCCCCGCGGGCACGGGCAAGTCGCTCCTGCGGGCGAAGGTCGCGGAGAGCGTCCGCGACGACTTCGACTGCGCGCTGCTCTCCGGCGCGCGAATCTGCACCCGCCGTGCGCTGTGGCAGTCGGTGCTGGCGGCGATCGGCGAGCCGTATCGCGGCATCGGCGAGTCGGACCTGCGGATGGCGGTCATCGAGCGCATCCGCGCGCTCGCGGCGGCCGGCTCCGGGCTCGTGCTGCTCGTCGACGAGGCCCACACGCTTCCCCCGCGCCTGCTGGAGGAACTCCGTCTGCTGACGAACGTGCCCACGCCGCTGCCGGCCGTGCACATCGCGCTGGCCGGCAGCCAGAAGCTCGAGGAGACGCTGGGCCTGCCGCGGATGGAAAGCCTCGCGCAGCGCATCGCCGTGCGGGCCTATCTCGAGCCGCTCGACCATACCGAGACCATGGCCTACCTCCGCACGCAGACCCGCGTCGCGGGCCTCGACTGGGATCGGCTCTTCGCGCCCGGATGCGACGACGCGGTGTTCGCGGCGACCGACGGCGTGCCCCGCCTCGTCAACCAGCTCTGCGATCAGGCGCTCGTGACGGCCGGCGACGCGGGTCGTGTGGTGACCCCGGCCAACATCGCCGTGGCCTGGGGGGAGATCCAGCGCCTTCCGGTGCACGCCTCGATCGCGCGGGCGGGCATCGATGACGTCGCGATCGCCGGCGCTCGCGAGGACGCGTCACGCGACCGCGACACGACCAGCTCCGACGGCTTCGATGTCGTCGAGTTCGGCGGACTCGACGAGGCGCCGCCACGGCACCACGCCGCCCACCCGGCCGCCGTCGATCCGTGGGTCGGTCCCGACGTCGAGCTCGTCTTCGACGGTGCCGACGACCCCTTCGAGGAGTTCTTTCAGCATGAGGAGCGCGTCGTCGAACGCTATCTCATGCAGGGCCCGGACGATTTCAGCGGTCAGTCCCATGTGTCGAGTCGCGAGGGGCTGGGCATCGGGAGACTCCTCGCCGCCTTCGAGCGCGAGGTCGAGTCGCTGCCAAACCCGGCCGCGGATCTCGGCCACGCCACCCCGCGGGACGGACGACTCCCGGCGCCCGCCGCCACGGAGACCCGACCGGAGACCCGACCGGAGGCATCTCCCGCGGAGACAGCGCTCGACGACGACGCCGACATGGTCGTGATCGAGGACGACCTCGACGAACCGACGGCGAACCCCGCGGTGTTCACGGTGCGTCCTGCGGACTATCGCAGCCTCTTCACCCGCCTGCGTCGCGGGGACCGGGGCCGCTGAGCCGACGGCCGGCACAATCGGCACGATCGGACGCACAGGCCGGCTCGGCATCGATCGCCGAACCCGCACGGTTTGACTGTGCGTGGCCGCGTGGCACTATTGTCAGGAGTCCCACCACCACGGGACTTCACCGCCCGCATCCCGCGGGTGGTCCCGTCGCGTCCCGGAGACTCCTCCATGCTTCGTTCCCTCACCGCCTGCGGCATCGCCATCGCGGTCGTCGCAGTCGCGCTGCCGGCACACGCCGGCCTCTTTGGTCACCGCCATGCCGTCGAACCCGGCTGCGCGGCGGTCGAGCCCGGCTGCTCGGCGTTCGAGCCGGCCTGCCCGATCGAGCCGTCGTGCGGCCTCGAGCCCGGCTGCGCCGCGGAACCGTGCTGCCCGGCTCCATGCATCAAGTACCGTCACAAGCATGCCCACCGTCACAAGCATGACTGCGGCTGCTGCCCGGAGCCGACGTACGAGACCGTGCTCCAGGCGACGAGCCCGGAGACGTGCTGCACGGTCGCCGTGCCGGTGTGCCTCCCGGCCTGCTGCGAAGGCTGCCCCTGCGAGAAGTCGCGCTGCACGCTCTTCGGCTGCGGCCAGGTGCGGTTCGACTACAACTGCGGCTACAGCGTGATCGTGCGTTTCCAGAAGGGCGGCGACATCCTGGTGACGTACGTGGGGTTCTGATTTGAGCGCTGCGGGGCCATCCATGGCCCCCGCAGCTTGGGCCCGGCGGTGGCACGCCAGCGGGGGCCACCGCCAGGCCGGCCGCCCTCCAGGCGGCCGGGGGCGCTCCGCGGGAGCGTGCCGCGGCGTGGGCGGCGGCCCCCGCGGGGGGGGGTGCGCGGGGGGGCGGCGGCGCAATAACGCAACCGCGCCGCGGCGGGG
>JBJTBO010000551.1:0-6512 GCA_046091445.1 Planctomycetaceae bacterium
GGCCTGCGTGGATCCTGCCCGGACACTGTGCTGCTGCGGCGAGTGCGCGCGAAGAGGCGAGGGGGGGCGGCGAACGGTTCCCGAGCGAACGGCCGCCGCTGTCGGAGCGAGGAGACTGGTGCCGCCCCCCGAGCCGGTGCCCCCGGCCACCGATCCCTTGCCGTTCGGAGCGGCTGGTCGTACACCAAGGGAGGCGTTTTCCTGCAACGGAGGCTGCGACGGTGAGTCCATTCACAAGGCGAGTGCGTGCGCGACGGCGATCGTTTCTGGCGCTTCGGGCCGAGCGGCTCGAGAACCGGGCGATGCTCGCGACGTTTCCGGTCACCACGCTGCTCGATGGTGGGGATGGTTCGCTGCGTGACGCGATCGTGCAGGCGAACGCGAATCCAGGTGCGGACGAGATCACGTTCTCGGTCGCCGGCACGGTCTCCCTGCGGTCGGCGCTGCCGGGCATCGCGGGTCCGGTGACGATCGCCGGCGGCACGGCGCCGGGATTCGTGTCGTCGCCCGTGGTGACCGTGAATTTCGCCGGTCGGTCGGGCCTCCGCTTCGCGGCCGGGAGTGACGGATCATCACTCGAGTCGTTGTCGCTCGTGAGGGCCGCCGGCGCGGGCGTGACGATCGACGCATCGAACGTCACGCTGTCGGGCAATTTCATCGGCGTGCTCCCCGATGGCACGACGGCGGCCGCCAATCGTGGGGAAGGCGTCCGGGTCAACGCCGACTCGTCCGGTGTCGTGATCGGCACGCAGACCGAAGTCACCTCCGCCTACACGTCGCAGGTGACCACGTCGGGCGGCGTTTCGCTCCCGGTGAACGGATGGCAGGGGCTCACGACGGCCGGCACGCCCGGGCAGTTCCTCTTCACCGGCACGACCACCAACCCGAACGGCTCGGGGGACACGGCCGGCCTCCTGTATCAGGGGCCGATCACCGCGCAGGGCGGGACCGGCTACGTGATGGTCATGCCCAACCAGGGCACGACGCTCACCACCGACGGCACCACCGCCTACTCGGCCGACAACCTCGGCAACGGCCAGCTGCGGATCGTGGGCACCTACTCGAATTCGGGCCAGCCCAACGAGCTCGGTTTCATCTTCACCGGCACGGTGAACGACGTCGGCACCGCCGCGAACTACGCCCAGATCCCGATGCCGACGTCGAGCGCGATGTGGAACATCCCGCACAGCACGTCGGGAGGCCTCGTCGTGGGCAACTACGACAGTTCCAACGCGGACGGCCTGCCCGCCGGTGGCGGCCGGGCCTATGTCTACGACGCGGTGCACGGGACGTACCTCGTGCCGAGCCTCGTCTACCCGGGATCCGCCAGCAACACCGCCTACGGCATCTGGTGGAACGGCGGCACGAGCTACACGATCTGCGGTGGCTACTCCGGGAACCCGGTCAACAACCTGCTCAATCCCCGGCAGCCGATGTCGAAGGCGCTGCTCGTTGATTTCGACTCGGCCACGGGCCGGTTCTCGAACTGGACCTCCTTCTCGTACACGCCGCCCTCGGGAGGCGATTCGGGCATCACGCACTTCGAGGGGATCAGCGGCGTCGAGGAGGCCAAGTACACGCTCGCGGCGACGGCGCTGGTCGGCGGCACGACGATCGGCGGCTTCGCCACGGTCTATCGCAACGCCGACGGCTCCTTCAGCGAGATGGAGTGGACCGACATCCCGTCGCCCACGAGCGGCGTGGTGCCGTTCGGCGATTCGGTCTACGGCAACGCCGTCGTCGGCATCGACCCGTCGAGCACCGCCGGCATGGGCGCGTATTCGGCCACCGTCGTGGCGGGTGGCAACGTCGTCAGCGGCAACGGCGGTCACGGCGTGCGGCTCTTCGGCTCGACGAGCGTCGTCGGATTCAACCGGATCGGCACGACGGTCGCGGGCACCGCCGCGCTGCCGAACGGCGGAGACGG
The DNA here is from genome assembly GCA_046091445.1 of Planctomycetaceae bacterium. Taxonomy (GTDB): domain Bacteria; phylum Planctomycetota; class Planctomycetia; order Pirellulales; family UBA1268; genus QWPN01. The sequence continues at coordinate 1,928 of JBJTBO010000551.1, forward strand.
CGTCCCCATCGCGGCCGGTGCGGAACGCAACCTCGTCGGTCGCGAGGATCCGGTGACCGACAGCGAATACTTCGCCGCGAGTGCCGTCTCCTTGCCGGTGCAGTCATGGACGGGCATTCGCGGTCTCGCGAACGATCAATACCTGATCACGGGCAGCACCGAGTCGAACGGCGTCACGAGCGGCCTCCTGTACGTGGGGCCGCTCTCCGGCTCGTCCGCGGGTGCGACGTACGCGATCAACTACCCCGGCGGGGCGGGCACCACGACGAGCGTCTACGGTCCCGACGACCTCGGCGACGGCAACGTGCTGCTCGTCGGCACCTACGTGCTGTCGGGTGACTCCACGCGCTACGGATTCTCGTTCCGTGGCAATCTGGCGACGATGGCGACCGACGTCACGAATCCCGCCAACTACACGACGATCACCAACGGCTCCGCCTTCAACTACCTCCACAGCGCGATGGGCGGACTCGCGGTGGGCAACTTCATCGCGACCGGTGCGGCGACGGAGAGCGGCCGGGCATTCATCTACGATTTCGACACGCAGCTCTTCACCCCCATCGTCTTCCCGGGATCGATCTCCAACACGGCCTACGGCATCTGGGCCAATGGCGACGGCACCTACACGATCGCCGGAGGCTTTTCGCAGCTGCCGGTGAACAACGCCACCGACCGCCTGCGCCCGATCGGCATGGCGTCGCTCGTCGACTACGACCGCGCCTCCGGACGGTTCTTCAACGCCCGGGCCTTCAGCTACGAGGGGCTGCCGAGCGAGGCCACCGCCGGCACGCACTTCATGGGGATCAGCGGCGTCGAGGACGGCGTCTACACGCTCTCGGGCAGCGCGTTCGTGTCCGGCCAGATCGTGAACAGCGGCCTGGCGACGGTGCGTCGTCAGGCGGACGGGTCGTTCGGGGCGATGACCTGGCAGGAGCTGTCCCCGCCGGCATCCGTGACGGGCGTGAGCGGTCTGCCGAGCGCCAACTCCGTCTATGGCAACGCCGTCGGGGGGATCGTGCTGGGCTCCACCGGGGCGGCCGCCTACCAGGCCCGCGTGGACGTGGGCTTCCAGCCGTCGAACGTGATCTCGGGCAATCGTGGGAGTGGCGTCACGGTCGCCGGCGGGTCCGACAATGCGATCGCCATGAATCTCATCGGCACCAATCCCGCCGGGACGGCAGCCGTGCCGAATCGTGGCAACGGCATCCTGATCACGAATCGTGCGACCGGCACGCTGGTTGGCGGCCAGGCGACCGGCGGCAACAATCCCACCGCGGGAGTGTTTGTGAGGCCTCCGCAGGGCAACCTCATCTCGGGCAACGACGGCAACGGCGTGCTCGTGACGGGCGCCGCGACGGCCACGACCCTCTCGGGCAACTTCGTGGGCACCACGGCATCCGGCAATTCCGCGCTCGGCAACGGCGGCGACGGCGTCGCGGTCGTGAACGCCAGCGGCACGTCGCTCGTGGGCACCACGTTCCGGCAGAGCCCGTTCGCCTTCTACAACGTCCTGTCAGGCAACGTCGGCAACGGCCTGCGCATCTCGAATGCCACCGCCACGACCGTGCAGGCCAACTTCACGGGCGTGGGGGCGAACAACGCGACGGTCGTCGCCAACGGTGGCAGCGGGATCCTCGCCAACGGCACGTCGTCCACCATCATCGCCGGCGGCCCGATTCCGCTGGGCAACGTGACGTCGGGCAACGATCGCCACGGCATCGAGATCGGCGGCCGCACGAGCGGGTTCGTCTCCTACAACAACTTCGCCGGCATGGTCGCCTTCGGCGGCGCGGCGCCGAACCGTCTCGACGGCATCAACATCACCGCGACCGGGTCCGGCAACGTCGTCCGCACCTGCCTGGTCGGCGGCAATGTCGGCAACGGGATCGTCCTCGCCGGGAACGCCACGGGGGTCACGGTCGAGGACACGGCCGTCGGCACGAACTTCGCGATCTCCGCCGCGCTCCCCAACGGCGGCAGCGGGATCCTCATCGCGGGCAACGCGCGTGGCAATGCGATCGGCGGCTTCCAGCCGTCGGTCGAGACGAAGGTGCACGCGTCGGGCAATCAGCGGTATGGCATCGAGATCACCGGGCGGGCACGCGACAATCGCATCTTCAATGCCGTGGTCGTGGCCGGTTTCATAGTGACCCAGCAGATTGCCAACACGCAAGGAGGCGTCTTCGTGGGCCCGGGCACGTCGGGGACGGTGTTCGGGGGCGCGCAGCCGTTCATGGGGAATCGCGTGCTCTTCAACGCCGGCGTCGGCGTGACGATCTCGAACGCGTCCGGGAACCAGGTGCTCGGCAACGAGATCCGGGCGAATGCCGCGCAGGGCATCGCCCTGCTCGGCGGCCAGAACAACCGGGTCGGGGCGGTCGACGGGGGCCACACGATCGTCGGCAACGGGTCCAACGGCATCCTCGCCGCGGGCAATCTCCGCGGATCGTCGATCTCGGCCAATGCCATCGAGGGGAACGGGTCGAACGGCCTGCTCCTGCAGGCGGCGACGAACCTGCTCGTGGGAGGCCTGCTCGACGGCGTGGCGAACACGATCGTCACGAGCACCGGCTACGGGCTGACCGCCATTGGTGCCTGTGGCGGCACGCGGGTGATTCGCAACGTGATCCGCAACAATGTCCAGGGCAACGTTGACCTCACCCGGTCCACCGGGATCATCTACGTTCCCTGACGCCGGCGACGTCCGACGGCGGCCGCGGGTATGCGAGGAATGCCATGGACCGTCTCCGCGCCCTCCTCGTGATCGCGTCGTGCGTCGTCGGCGCGCTCCTGTCGTGCCCCCGCACCGTGGCGCAGGACGCGGGTCGTCCCAACGTCCTGCTCATCATCGGCGACGACCATGCGTGGACCGACTACGGGTTCATGGGCAGCACGGCGGTCCGGACGCCCCACATCGACCGCCTCGCCGCGGAGGGGCTGGCCTACACGCGCGGCTACGTGACCACGGCGCTGTGCAGTCCGTCGCTGGCGACGCTGCTCACGGGCCTCCATCCGCACGAGCACGGGATCACGGGCAACGATCCCGTGAAGGGGCTCGACCGCGAGGCCTGGCTCGACCGCTTCTTCACCCATCCGATGCTGCCGCGGATGCTCGCCGACGCGGGCTTCCTCACGCTCCACACCGGCAAGTACTGGATGCGGCAGCCGGCGGCCGCGGGGTTCACCGACGACATGGGGGCCACCGATCGGCACGGCGGCAAGGCCCTGGCGATCGGCCGCGAGACGATGCAGCCGATCGACGATTTCCTCGACCGGGCGGGCCGCGCGGGCAAGCCGTTCTTCGTCTGGTACGCGCCCTTCCTGCCGCACACGCCCCACACGCCGCCCGCGCGGCTCCTCGAGCGGTATGCCGACGTCACGGACGTGGCGGAACGGAAGTACCTCGCGATGGTGGAGTGGTTCGACGAGACCGTCGGCCATCTGATGACGGGCCTCGACAGGCGAGGCATCGCGGAAAACACGCTCGTGATCCTCCTCGCCGACAACGGGTGGCGCGCGTTCGGCAAATCATCCCCCTACGAGAACGGCGTGCGGACGCCGATCGTCCTCCGGTGGCCCGCACGGGTGAAGCCGCGGATCGACCGCGAGTCGCTCGCCGGCAACATCGACATCGTGCCGACGATCCTCGCGGCCACGGGCGTGCCGGCACCGGAGGGGCTGCCGGGCATCGACCTGCTCGACGCGGGGGCGGTCGCCGCTCGCGACACGCTCTTCCTCGCGAATTACGCCCACGACATGGCCTCGCCCGCCGAGCCGGACAAGAGCCTCTGGTCGCGGTCGTGCATCCAGGGATCATGGAAGCTCGTGTCATGGCGGCCCGACCCGCCCGAGATCAAGCCCTCGCTGGGTGCGTGGCAGCACAAGGATCCCGAGGCGATGCAGGAACTCTTCGATCTGGCCGCTGACCCGCACGAGACGAAGAACCTCGCGACGGCCCAGCCCGAGCGGGTGCGCGACATGCAGACGCGGCTCGACACGTGGTGGAACCCGGAGGCACGACGACCATGACGACCGCACGCCCACCGATCTCGGGGATTCTCGTCCCCCACATGGTGCCGCTAGACGCCCACGGACGCATCGACGAGGACGAACTGTCGCGGTACGTCGGCTGGCTCGTCGAGCGAGGCGTGCACGGTCTCTACCCCAACGGCTCCACCGGCGAGTTCGTCCGATTCACGGCGGAGGAGCGGCGGCGGATCGTCACGATCGTCTGCCGTGCGGCGGCCGGGCGTGTGCCCGTGGTGGCGGGGGCGGCCGAGGCGAACGTCGCCGAGACGCTGCGGGCCTGCGAGCACTGTGCCGCGGAGGGCGTGCGGGCGGTGGCGATCGTGGCGCCCTTCTACTACAAGCTTCCCCCGGAGAGCGTGGAGGTCTACTTCCGCGAGATTGCGCGGCATACGCCGATCGACGTCACGCTCTACAACATTCCGATGCTCGCCTCGCCGATCGACGTGCCGACCGTGCGGCGGCTGGCCGAGGAGTGCCCGAGGATCGTCGGCATCAAGGATTCGACGGGCGACATTTCGCACATGCTCCGGCTGATCGCGGCGGTGCGACCGGTGCG
>JBJTBO010000552.1:0-7475 GCA_046091445.1 Planctomycetaceae bacterium
GCCGCTCGGCCGTGACACAATACGACGATCCCCCTGGAGTCTCCCATGCGATCGCCCTGCGTCCAGCGTCTCGTGCTCGCGATTCTCCCGCTCCTGCCCGCGGTCGTGTCGGCACAGCCCGCCGCCCCACCGGCTGCCGCGGTCGATCCGTAGACCGCCGTCGCGTTGGGCATCTGCGGTGCCGTCGCGGCCAACGCCCTGCAGGGCGACAACCCGACGCGGGCGCTGGCGGTGGTGTCGCAGCTCGCGGATGGGGGCGTCGCCGATCCGGCGATCATGCTGATCGGCGCCTCCGCCGCGATCCTCCTCACGCAGCCCGAGGAGGCCGAGCGCTGGCTCGCGCGTGCCGCCGAGGCGGGCGCGCCGGCCGAGCAGATCGACCAGACGCGCGGGAAGATGGCACGCGATCTCGAGAAGATGGGTCCGGAGATCGCGAAGCGGGCGGCCGAGGCGGAGGCGGACGACCTGCCGCGCGTGAAGATCTCCACGTCGGCCGGCGACATCGTCGTGGAACTCTTCGAGAACGAGGCCCCGAACACCGTCGCAAACTTCATCAGCCTCGTGGCGAAGGGCTTTTACGACGGCACGCCGTTCCATCGCGTCATTGGCGGCTTCATGGCGCAGGGGGGCGATCCGACGGGCACCGGCAGCGGCGGGCCTGGCTACGCGATCGAATGCGAGTGCGGCGGGCCGGCCTCGCGGAAGCACTTCCTCGGCACGCTCTCGATGGCGCACGCCGGACCGAACACGGGTGGCTCGCAGTTCTTCCTCACGTTTCGCCCCACGGAACACCTCGATGGGAAGCACACCGTCTTCGGCCGCGTGATCGAGGGGCTCGACGTGCTGCCGAAGATCGTCCGCACGCAGGACGACGAGGGGCGGCCGGTGCCCGGCGTGAAGCCCTCGACGATCGAGAAGGCCGAGGTCATTCGCAAGCGGGACCATGCCTACGAGCCGGCCACGCTGCCCGATCCCCGCGGTCGGTAGACCGCTCTGACCGTGGTGTTCGACCGGCTCAGGAGGCTGCACACGTCTCCTCTCCTCTCCCCTCTGTGGCGTACGCCTCCAGGCGTGCGAAAGGTCCGGCTCAAACGAATCCGGCTAACCCTGGTGCACCGGCCCAGGGCGCGGCACACGTCTCTTCGCTCCTGTGGCGTACGCCTCCAGGCGTGCGAAAGTCCCACTCGCAGGCATCCGGCTTCGCCGACGCACCGGCTCAGGGGGCTGCACACGTCTCCTCGCCTCTGTGGCCCCCGCTCCCTCGGGAAGCGTTCGCCGACCCCCTTCGCCCCGTCTGCGCTGCATGGAACGTGGAGGCGGTCTAAAATAGGGTCGTTGATTGTCCGCGGGCCCGCCCTCCGCCTCCCTGGAGAATCGTCGATGATTCCGCGACGTCCTCTCGAGAGGGGTCTCTGGCTTACACGTCCTTTCACGCGACGCAGCCTGTTCGCCCTCGTGCCCGCGGCCGCCGCGACCGCCGTCACCGCCGCGCCCCCCGCCGGCCAGCCGCAGCGGACGTCCCCGTCCGTGCCGGCGGCCCCCCCCGGAGCCTCCACGATGCCCAACGGCGACCCGACCGTGAATCCCGCGCTCACCCGCCGTCTGGACGACGACGAGATTCCGACGAGCGACGCCGAGTGGCGGAAGCGGCTCACACCACTGCAATTCGAGGTGACCCGCAAGAAGGGCACCGAGCGGGCCTTCACCGGCGCCTACACCGACACCGAGACGCCCGGCACCTACCGCTGCATCTGCTGCGGCGAGCCGCTCTTCAAGTCGGGCGAGAAGTTTCACAGCGGCTGCGGGTGGCCGAGCTTCAACGCGCCGATCGACGGCGTGAAGAGCAGGACGATCGCCGAGCATGAGGACCGCTCGCTCATGCGTCTGCCCGGCTTCGGCATCCGCACCGAGGTCACGTGTCGGCGCTGCGACGCCCACCTGGGGCACGTCTTCAACGACGGCCCGCCACCGACGGGACTCCGCTACTGCATCAACGCCGCGAGCATTACGTTCGACCCCGCGGCCGCCGACGGCAAGGCGGCAGCCGGCGACAAGACGGGCGAGAAACCCGCACCCTGATCACTGCCGGTGGCACACGCCTGCCCGGTGGCACACACCTCTCCGGTGGCGTACGCCTCCAGGCGTGCGAATCGACTCTCGGCACCGACAGGGATGGCCCACACGAAGCGGTCGTCTCGCTTGCATGGGCCGAGCGGGCCCTCACCCCGCATTCGCTCATCTGGAAGCGTGCCACAGGGATAGAGGCCGCATTCGCACGCCTGGAGGCGTGCGCCACAGGAACGGGGCCTTGGGTTCGTGCGCCACCAAGGGGACAGGGGCGTCTTGGGAGACACAGGCCGCATTCGCACGCCTGGAGGCGTGCGCCACAGGAGCGGGGCCTCGCATTCGCACGCCTGGAGGCGTGCGCCACCAAGGGGACAGGGGCGTCTTGGGAGACACAGGCCGCATTCGCACGCCGCAGGGGCAGCGCGTCAGACGCGCTTGTCGATCGGCACGAAGTCGCGGAGCGTGTGGCCCGAATAGATCTGCCGGGGCCGGCAGATCTTCTTCGTCGGCGAGTGGTGCATCTCGATCCAGTGGGCGATCCAGCCGGGGAGGCGCCCCATCGCGAAGAGCACCGTGAACATCTGCACCGGAATCCCCATCGCCCGGTAGATCACGCCGGAGTAGAAGTCGACGTTGGGGTAGAGCTTGCGCTCGATGAAGTATTCGTCGGCGAGCGCGGCCTCCTCGAGCTGCTGGGCCACGTCGAAGATCGGGTCGTGGCGGGCGATCTTCGCCAGCAGCTTGTCACACGTCGCCTTGATGAGCCGGGCCCGCGGGTCGTAGTTCTTGTAGACGCGGTGGCCGAAGCCCATCAGGCGGAAGCCGGAGTCCTTCTTCTTGGCGAGGTCCACGCACTTCTTCACGTCGCCGCCGTCGGCGACGATCTTCTCGAGCATCTCCACGCAGGCCTGGTTCGCCCCGCCGTGCAGCGGGCCCCAGAGGGCGCAGATGCCGGCGGAGATGCTCGCAAAGAGGTTGGCATCGCTCGAGCCGACCATCCGGACGGTCGAGGTGGAGCAGTTCTGCTCGTGGTCGGCGTGCACGATCAGGAGCATGTCGAGCGCATCGGCGAAGTCGGGATCGACGTGGTACTCCTCGCACGGCACCGCGAACATCATGTGGAGGAAGTTCTCGCAATACCCGAGGTCGTTCTTCGGGTACATGAGCGGCTGGCCGCACGACTTCTTGTGGCTGTAGGCGGCGATCGTCGGCAGTTTCGCCAGCAGCCGGTGCACGCTCACCTCGACCTGCCGAGGGTCCCGGACGTCGAGCGAGTCTTGATAGAAGGTGGACAGGGCCCCGACCACGCTGCCGAGCGTCGCCATCGGATGCGCGTCGCGCGGGAACCCCGTGTAGAAGTTCCGCATGTCCTCGTGGATCATCGTGTGGTGCGAGAGGGACGTGCGGAAGGAGTCGAGCTCCTGGCTGGTGGGCAGCTTCCCGTAGATCAGCAGGTAGGCCACCTCCACGAAGTCGCACTTCTCGGCGAGCACCTCGATCGGGTAGCCGCGGTAGCGGAGGATGCCGTTCTCGCCGTCGAGGTACGTGATGGCGCTCGTGGTGGAGCCCGTGTTGACGTAGCCCTCGTCGAGCGTGATCGCGCCCGTGGCCGAACGCAGCCGCGAAATGTCGAGGCCCCGTTCCCCCTCCGTGCCGACGATCACGGGCAGGTCGACGCTGCGGCCGTCGACGTCGACGTGCACGACGCCAGTCGAATGCGTGCCCGGCCACGGGGGAGCAGCCGGGCTCTTGGTCGCCGAAACCGGTGCCGAATCGCTCGTGGGAGGGGACATGCGCGGCTCGCGGTGGGATGAGAAATCCGCCGGGGCCGGCAGTCTATCCCTCGCGCACGAGGCGGGCAATCAGCGCGGCCGCGTCGTGCCGTGCGTCGCCGGCGCGCCGGTCCGTGGCGCGTGCCTTTTGCGTCAGCGAGTCGTCGCGGTGGTCGGGCGGCCGGCCGTCACGGCCTGTCCGCCGGGTGGCACGTTCTGGAAGACGGTCCACACGGGCGTGCGGCCGCGCAGCCGGCTGAGGTAGTCGTTCATCGACTTCTCTCGGCGCTCCTGGCGGAGCGTGTCGCGGTTGCCGGTCTGCGCCTCGATGAACGGCGTGCGGCCCGCCTCGACCCGCTCCGTGACCCGGACGATGTGCAGCGCCTTCTCCTCCTCGAGGATCGCGCTGAGCTGCCCGATCGGCAGCGTGAAGATCGCCTCGTCGAGCAGCTTCGACGCGAGGCTGCCCTTGCTCGTCCAGTCGAAACGCCCGCCGCTGCGGGCCGTCGGCCCCTCGGAGCGGCTCGCGGCCACCTCGGCGAAGGGGCGGCCCGCGAGCACCTCGTTGCCCATCTCCGCGAGCAGGTCCCAGGCCTGCTGCCGGGAACGCTTGAGCTCCGTCTTGACCGTCAGCGCCTCGAATCGGGCCTTGGCCGGATAGTCGTACTCCGACAGGTGGTTCTGATACCACGCGATCATCTCGGCGTGCGGAATCTCGCCGGTGTCGTCGACGTTCTTCCGCAGCCACTCCTGCGCGAGGCCGCGTTCGAAGAACATCTTCCGCATGGAGTCGAGCGACTGACCGCGGGCCTTGAGCAGCTGCTCGTATTCGATGATGTTGGCCGCGCCCGACTCGCGCAGCAGGTTGGGCACCATCTGCTCGTCGAACGCCTTGTCGACGTTCTGACGCACCTCCGGGAGCTTGTCCTCGGGGATCTCGCGGCACGCATCGACGTAGACGAGGAGCGTCTCGATGTGCTGGTCGATCACCTGGCGGCAGATCTGGGCACGCAGCTCGCGCACCTGCTCGGGCGAGAGGCCTGGGGAGACGCTCTCGAGCCATTCGAGCGCCTTGGGCGTGAGCAGGTCGCTCTCGAGCACCACCTCGGGCCCGACCCGCGCCACGACGCGCGTCCCCTCGAGCAGCACGGGCTCGGGCAGGCCGTTCTCGACGGGGCGGCCCGCGGCCGTCTCCTCGAACGTGGCCGGCACGACGTCACCGGCGGTCGCCCGCAGGGGGCCACCGGGCTTGGAACGAATGCTCGAGAGGACGTGTCGTTCGGCGTTCACCGAGCCGTCGGCCGCCGCTTCCTCGGGCAGCCGCTTCGGGGCCGCGTCGGTCTCCTCGAGTGCGTCGGCGACGGCGTCTCCAGCAGCCTTGCCGGGCCAGCCGTCGGGTCGCGACACGGCCGAGGGCACGAACGGCACGAGTCCGGGGCTGATCGCGCGGCGGGGATCGGGCTCCTCGTCCGCGCGCACCGCGGGGGTGACGAGGAGCGCGATGAGGACGAGCGCCCGCCAGCCGAGGGGCGGCCGACATGCCGCGCGCGGCGCGGGTCGGCGAGAGCGACGGGTGGGCGGATGTTGCATGGGCGCGGCACGGCCGAGGGGGCGGGACTATAGGGAGGCCGAACAGGCCGTCGCAAGGCCGCCCGAGGGCGTGTTTTGCCGCGTGATTCAGCGGGTCGACGGGGCCGATGCCTCGCGGCGAGCCCACGCCCATTCCGCATTGGATGGCCCCCAGAGGCGAACCGCGCCGTCGCCGCGCACCGCCGTCGCCAGGCACGAGCCGTCGGGGCTGAAGGCCATGCTGGCGATCGGTCCGTCGTGACGCAGCGTCGCGAGTTCCTCGCCGGTCACCGGATCCCAGAGCCGGGCGGTGCCGTCCGTGGAGCCGGTGGCCAGCCGCGTGCCGTCGCGTGAGAATTCCAACGCGACGACCTGGTGGGCGTGGCTCGCACACGTCGTGAGGCGGGAGCCGCTGGTGACGTCCCAGATGGTCGTCACCCGATCGACATCCACGAGCGCGAGGCGTGTGCCATCGGGCGCGAGGGCCTGGAGGAGGATGCCGCCGGGCAGGTTGCCCGAGGCGGGGCTGGTGGCCCTCAGGACATGACGGGGCGCGCCGGTCGTGGCGTCCCACGTGCGTGCCGTGCCGTCCTTCGACGACGTGACAACCAGGCGCCCGTCCGGCGTGAAGGCGACCGCCATGACCCAGGCGTCGTGGCCAACGAGCGACGTGATGGCTCCACCGCTCGTGGCATCCCAGAGTCGCACGGTGCCGTCGTAGGAGGCGGTCGCCACGCGACGGCCGTCGGGGCTGAACGCCGCGCTGGAAAGAAACTGCGAGTGTCCGTCGAGCACGGCGATCGGCTCGCCGCCCCGCGCATCCCACAGCGCAGCCCTGGAGAGCCCACGGTCGTCGAGTGCGCCGGCCTCGTTCGTCTCCTGCAGTCGTGTGAGCAGTCGCGTGCCGTCAGGAGCCACCGCGATCCCCACATGGCCGACCTCCAGCGACGCCACCCGCGCGCCCGTGTCCACGTCCCAGAGCTCGGTGCGCGGTTCCGGGCCGTCGACCACGAGCAGGAGCCGGGTGCCGTCCCCCGTGAAGGCCAGCCTGACGGGACGGCCGGGTGCTCCACGCAGGAGCGTCCGCTCGCGCCCCGTGGCCGCGTCCCAGAGTCGGATCGAGCCGTCATCGCCGGTCGAGGCGAGAAGCGTTCCGCCGGGACCGAAGGCGACGACGGGGCGACGCGCCGGCGGTCCGTCGAGGGACGGCAGCCGGCCGGGACGCGTGGCATCCCAGAACCGGACCGAGCCGTCCGCGGACGCGGAGGCCACGAGCGTGCCGTCGGGCGTGAACGTGAGGCCGAAGATCGGCTCCGCGTGACCTCGGAGCGCGCCCGGCGTCGTGGCCGTGGGACTCCAGACGCTCGCCGCGAGATTCGCCGTGCGCGCGAGCAGGCGAGCGCCGTCGCGGCTGAAGCTCAGGCCGCTGACCGCGCTGTCGTGCGTCGTGGTCGTGCGGAGCTTGCCGGTGGCGACGTCCCACGTGCGGGAGGTGCCGTCCTCGGAGGCGGTGGCCAGAATCGTGCCATCGGGACTGAACGCCACCGAGCGCACCCAGCCCGTGTGTCCCTCCAGCACGTGGCGAGCCGACCCGGTGGCGGCGTCCCACAGACGGGCCGTGTGATCGAGCGAGGCGGTGGCCACGAGCGCGCCGTCGGGGCTCCACGCGAGTCCGTACAGAAGGCCCTCGTGTCCTTCCATCCGCGTCAGTTCGACGCCGGTGGCCACGTCGTGGATGCGGGCGACGCCGTCGTTGGAGCCGACCGCGAGCCGCGTGCCGTCGGGGCTGAACGCCACGTGCGACATGCGGCCCTTGCCGGCGCGTTCGCTCGAGGATGTAAGGAAGACCGACCGTTCGACGCCGGTGGCGGCATCCCACAGCCGTGCGGTGCCGTCCCACGTGCACGGGCCATGCGAGCGAACTCGACGTCGTGCGGTTCTCGCCTGACGGCCGGCTCGTCGCCACGTGCTCGTGGGACGGCACCGCACGGCTGTGGGATGCCGCCACCGGCGTCGAACGGTCGGTCTTCCTTACATCCTCGAGCGAACGCGCCGGCAAGGGCCGCA
>JBJTBO010000553.1:0-4041 GCA_046091445.1 Planctomycetaceae bacterium
GGTCTGCTTCGCGCTCTTCTTCAGCTTCATCGGCACGGTTCTCGGCGGCCTCTGGGCCGACGACAGCTGGGGCCGCGTCTGGGGCTGGGCCCCGAAGGAGAACGGCGCGCTCATGATCGTGCTCTGGAACGCCGCGGTGCTCCACGCCCGCTGGGACCGGTGGATCGGCCCGCGGGGCTTCGCCCTCTTCGCCATCGCCGGCAACATCAGCACGGCCTGGAGCTGGTGCGGCACCAACCAGCTCGGCATCGGACTGCACAGCTACGGCTTCACGAGCGGCGAGCTCATGCTCCTCGCCGGCTACGTCGCCAGCCAGATCCTGCTCATCGCCATCGGGCTCGCGCTCACGCGGTCGGCGGCTCCCGCCGCGCGAGCAGCTGCGTGAGCCGGTCGGCGTCGTAGACGCATCCCGACCAGATCCCGCCGCACGCGGACTGGAGTGCCGCCCAGAGCCGCGTGTCGACGGGCAGCGTCGACCTCGTGGGCCACGCAGAGCGGACGTTCACCGTCGCCGTGCGGGTGTCGATCTCGATGGCGATCACGTCGCCGTCGACGAGCCGGCCGATCGGGCCGCCCGCGAGTCCCTCCGGGCCGACGTGGCCGATGCACGCACCGGTGGAGACGCCGGAGAACCGCGCGTCGGTCACGAGCGCGACCCGGCTCGCGATCGGCAGCTGCTTGAGCGCGCTGGTGACCTGGTAGGTCTCCTCCATGCCCGTGCCGAGCGGGCCGATGCCCGCGAGCACGAGCACGTCTCCGGCCCGGATCGCGCCCGCCTTGATCGCGGCCATCGCCGCCGCCTCGCTGGCGAAGACGCGGGCCGGGCCGACGTGGCGATAGCGGCCGGCGTCGTCGATCACGGTGCGGTCGATCGCCGTGGCCTTCACGACGGCGCCATCGGGGGCGATCGTGCCTCGCAGGAACGCCATCGTGCCCTGGAGGCCACGCGCGGACGCCCGCGGCGGCGGCAGGATCACGTCGTCCGGATCGACGCCGTCGGCAGCGTGCAGCCGATCGCGGAACCTACGCCGCCGCTCGCTCCCCTGCCACCACGTGAGCACCTCCGCGAGGGTCGCGCCGCTGACCGTCGTCACGCTCGTGTCGAGAAGGCCGAGCCGGTCGAGATGGAGCATCACCTCGGGCACGCCGCCGGCGAGGAAGACCCGCACGGTCGGATGATGCACCGGGCCGTTGGGCAGCACGCTCACGAGCCGTGGCGTGCGTCGGTTCACCGCGATCCAGTCATCCACGGTCGGGAGTGGCAGACCGGCGGCGTGGGCGATCGCCGGCACGTGGAGCAGCAGGTTCGTCGAGCCGCCGAACGCGGCGTGGACGGTGATCGCGTTGGTGACGCTCGCCGGCGTGAGGATGTCGCGCGTGGTCCTGCCGGCCGCGGCGAGCCCCCCCACGGCGCGGGCGGATCGCGTGGCGAGATCGCGCCAGACCGGCTGGCCGCTGGGGGCGAGTGCCGAGTGGGGCAGCGACAATCCGAGCGCCTCGCCCACGACCTGGGCGGTCGCGGCCGTCCCGAGGAACTGGCAGCCCCCGCCGGGCGACGCACACGCGCGGCAGCCGAGATCGGCCGCCTCCTGGAGCGAGAGCTGGCCGTGCACGAAGCGGGTGCCGATCGTCTGCACCTTCCCCGCATCCTCGCCGTCGGTCGGCGGTAGCGTAACGCCGCCGGGCACGACGATGCCCGCGAGGTCGCGCAGGCCAGCCACCGCCATGAGCATGGCGGGGAGCCCCTTGTCACACGTCGCGATGCCCACCACGCCGCGCCGCAGTGGCAGCGACCGCGCGAGCCGACGCAGCACGATCGCGGCGTCGTTGCGGTAGGGGAGGCTGTCGAACATCCCGGTCGTGCCCTGCGTGCGACCGTCGCACGGATCGGAGCAGAAGCCGGCGAACGGGATCGTCCCGAGCAGCCTGAGCTCGGCCGCGGCGGCCTGGACGAGCAGGCCGATCTCCCAGTGGCCGGTGTGGTAGCCGAGCGCCACCGGCGCGCCATCGGGCGCCCGCACGCCCCCCTGCGTCGAGAGGATGAGGAACTGCGCGTCGGCGGCCGCTCTGGGGCTCCAGCCCATGCCGACGTTCTGCGAAAGGCCGAAGATGTCGCCGCTGGGACTGTCGCGCAGGAGCGACTCGGTGAGCGGCAGCGACCCGGCTGGGCCGGTGGCCGACGTGCGCACCTCGTAGACGGCCGGGTCGTCCGGGGCGAAGGGGTCGAAGCCTGCATCCGGCAGAGGCGCGGGGGTCATGGGAGATGCTCGCGGCCGAGGGAACGAGCCGTCCGCCCCGACGCGGACGGTGGGGCGAGGATCAACCGGCGATGGGGTACAGTACCACCACTGGCCCTGGTCTGACGTGGGCACCCACGTCCCGCGGCATCCGCCACCCGACCGTCGCCGTGCGCCCCTCCCGGAGGATCATGACCGATCATGACCACGCAGCGATCGACCACCGGCCCGTCGGCATCCGGCCCCGGCGACCCGCTCCGCATCTGCCGCTTTCGTCGCCCGCGCGGGAGTGAGACCGGCATCGGCGCCGTCACCACCGACGACGTCGTGATCGACCTCGCGTCGGCGGGCGTGGGCTCGCTCGCGTCGATCCTCGACGCGGCCGATCCGACCGCGACCGCGCGGAGCGCCGTGGCGCAGACAACGGTCCGGTTCCCGCTCGCCGACGTCGCGCTCCTGCCCCCGGTCGAGCGGCAGGAGGTATGGGCGGCCGGGGTGACCTACCTGCGGAGCAAGACCGCCCGCATGGAGGAATCCGACTTCAGCGCCACCGCATACGACCGGGTGTACGACGCGGAGCGGCCGGAGATTTTCTTCAAGGCGCTGGGGGAGAAGGCCGTGGGGCCGGACGCCGCCGTCGGCATCCGGGGCGACGCCACATGGAACGTGCCGGAGCCCGAGTTGGCCCTCGTCATGAACGCGCACGGCCGTCTCGTCGGCTGCACGATCGGCAACGACATGAGTTCGCGGGACATCGAAGGCGAAAACCTGCTCTACCTGCCGCAGGCCAAGGTCTACGACCGCTCATGTGCCCTGGGACCGTGGATCGTGCTCGGCGCGGACGAGTCCGAGATCCGTCGCTGGTCGATCAGCGTCGCGATCGAGCGGGGGGGCACGACCGTCTTTTCCGGCAGCACGGGGGTCGATCGCATCCGCCGGTCGTTCGACGACCTCATCGGCCATCTCTGGCGTTCACAGTCGTTTCCGCACGGCGTCGTGCTGCTCACGGGCACGGGCGTCGTCCCGGACGAGTCGTTCACGCTCGCCGCTGGAGATCGCGTGCTGATCGACATCGACGGCATTGGCCGGATGGAGAACCCCGTGGTCGTCGTGTGACGCCCCGGCCCGCCACCTGCCCATCCACCGCGCCGCGGTGATGCCTCCCGCCGTGAGCGACAGCGCGACGGCCCCCTCGTCGCCGGTCTTCACGACCGAGACCGACTCGCCCACGGTGGCGGGCGCCGGCGACGCGGCCGCGTGCAGGTACGCGCGTCTGACCTCGGGCCAGGCACCGTTGCCGCTGCCGCTGACGAGCACCCACGAGGGACGGGTGACGCGGGCGATGTCGGGCGGAAGGCTCGTGCGGCTGCCGTGATGCGGTGCGACGAGCACGTCGCACCGCTCGATGCCCGCAGCCACGAAGCGACGCAGCGCATCCCGCTCGATGTCCCCCGTGAGGAGCAGCCGGCGACCGGCCGATTCCACCGCGAGCACGAGGCTCGTCTCGTTGTCGGCGGCACGGTGATCCGGGGCATCGGGCGGGCGATGGACTGCCGCCTCCGCCGGCGGATGGAGCACGCGCACGCGGCACAGGGCCGACAGGGCGAACGAGTCGCCCGCCCGCGCGGTGCGCACCGGGACGCCGCGCGCCGCGGCACGACGCACAAGGTCGATCGCCTGCACCGAGCGGCTCTGGAGAAAGGGCTCCGGCACGACGACTTCTCCGACGGAGAAGCGGTCGAGCAGGTCCGGGAGGGCGTTGCAGTGGTCGGCGTCGGCGTGCGACACGACGGCCGTGTCGATG
>JBJTBO010000554.1:0-12034 GCA_046091445.1 Planctomycetaceae bacterium
CATCAGGAAGTCGATCGACGCGATTGCGAGCGTCGGGCCGGTCGCCCGGTCGGCGATCACCGAACTCACCTCCGCCACACGGCATGACGACCCGGTCGTGCGCTGGCATGCCGTGCGGGCGATCGGCCTCGTGGGAGAAGGCGTGGCCGAGGTGGTGCCGACGCTCGTCGGGTTCCTCCGCGACCCCGACGCCATCGTGGTTTCCCAGGCCGCCCATGCCATCGAACTCGTCCGCGGCGATGATCGTGGCGCTGCAATCGCCCCCGACGCGGCCGCGGCCTATGCGGCGGCGATCGAGCCGCTGATCGAGTCGACGCTGCATGCCGATGCGCGCGTTCGTCGGGCGGCCATCCTCGCCCTGCGGGCCGTATCGACGCCCGACAAGCTGCTGCCGCTCGTGTCCCGGCACCTTGCGGATGCCGATCCCTCGGTCGTGCTCCCCGCCCTGCACACGCTCGCCGAGATGGGTTCCGACTCGCTGCCCTTCCTGCTCAAGGCGCTGGCACAGCCGGGCTCGCGGTACTGGGCGACGGTGGCCCTCGCAGAGATGGGACCGGACGCTGCGCCCGCGGTGCCCCAACTGATCGAACTCGCTCGCGACGCCGAGATCGACGAGCGACTCCAGGCGATCTACGCGCTCGCGGGCATCGGGGAAGCGGCGACCGAGGCTGGTCCGGTGCTTGCCGAGGCGCTTGACGGCAACGAGCCGCTCGTCCGCCTCGCCGCAGCCCACGCGATCGGCAGGATCAAGGCCGGCGGGTGTGAGGAGGCGCTCGCGCGGGCGGACGCCGATGCCAACCCGCTGCTCGCCGAGATCGCCGCGTGGGCCCGGGCGCGACTGCACCCTGACGACGAGGCGTTCGTCGCCACGGCACTCACGCGGCTCGAGGCCGGTCTTGCCGCCGCCGACCCGGCGCTGCGAGCGGCGTCGGTCACGGGGCTTTCCGACCTCGCTCCGTCGCTCGACGATGCCGGCAAGCAGGGAGTCGCCACGGCGCTCGTCGGTGTGCTGGGTGATCCGGACGATGCGGTCAGCCTGCGGGCCGGCGCGGCGCTCGTCCAGCTGGGCGGTGCGGCCATCGATGCGATCAAGGGGACGCTGTCGAACGAGGCCCTGCGGCCTCGCTCCCTCGAGGTGCTGGCGGCGATCGGGGCGCCCGCGGCGGCCGCGCTCCCCGAGCTCGAGGCCGCCCTCGCCGATCCCGAGCCGGTGATCCGTGGTGAGGCGGCATTCGCGTTGGGGTCGCTCGGCAGTGCGGCCGAGCCGCTCGTGCCGAAGCTGAAGGCGCTGCTCGACGAGGAGGAGCCCGCCGAGGTGCGATTCACCGCGGCGTATGCGCTCGGCAGGATCGGGCCACCGGCGTCGCCGGCCTTCGAGCGGCTCGTCGGTCTGACGAAGTCCGCCGACGACCTGATGGCCACGGTCGCCGTCTGGGCGGCCCTGAAGATCAAGCCCGGGGATTCGTCGCTCTTCGCGGACGCCGTGCCGCTGCTCGAGCGGGCCCTGGCGTCGGAGCGCGAGCTGGCCCGCCTGGAGGCCGCCGTGTCGCTCGGTGAAATGGGAGCCGCGGCGACGGAGGCGGTGCCGGAACTCGAGTTCGTGGCCGCCAATGACCCGGTCGAATCGGTCCGAGATGCGGCCACGCACGCGATCACATTGATTCGCGGCCGCTGATCCACGGCTGCCGACCGGGGACGACACCCGGTCGCGCACGTCCCGCGTCCGAGCGTCCGAGCGTCCCGCGTCCGAGCGTCCGGCGTCCGAGCGTCCGGCCGGCGCGGCCCATGTCCCGCCGCGCACGGCGACGCGGTCGGGTAAGGTCTGCCGCCCCGGTGGGCTGCGTTGCAGAGCGGGTGCATGGCCGGTCGATGCCCCACCTCGAGTCGCATGGAATGGAACGTGCGGCGGAGCGGAGGGCGGCCGATGGTCCCGGGGATCTGGCACAGGCTTTGGCTGACGTGGTGGTCCCGGCCCGCGGCGGACCGCGCGGTCCATCGGCCCATGCGGCGGAGCCGGCCGACCCGCATTCTCGAGATCGGGCTCGGAACACTCGTCCGCACCGTACGGATGCTGCGGGCGGCCGGCGTCGGTCCCACCGGCGAAGCGGTCCGCTACGTCGGGCTCGATCGGTTCGAGGGTCGGTCCGCGACCGACCCGCCCGGGGTGTCGCTCAAGGAGGCCCACCGGCGGCTGCACGCACTCGCACGGGTGCAGCTCGTGCCGGGCAATCCGGACACGGCCCTCGCACGGGTCTGCAACCACCTCGGCGCGTTCGACCTGGTGATCATTTCGGCCGACAACGACGAGCGTCACGTCGAGCGCGCCTGGTTCTTCCTGCGGCGGCTCGTCACCCCGACCACGACCGTCTTCGTGCAGGCCCCGTCGAGTCGCGAAGCCGGCTCCTGGACGACGCTCGCACCGTCACGCCTCGACGAACTGGCGACCCGCGCGGTGCAGCCGGGCCTGCGACGCGCCGGGTGATTCGTTCTCGCGCACGCCCGCCCGCGTGGTGGCGATCGCGGTCCGTGGCGACTACATTCTCGGTGTGCGGCACCCGCAGCACCTTGGAACGTCCCCCGTCCGTCCCTCACCGATGCCCGCACCCCGCACGCTGCTCGACAAGATCTGGGACGACCACGTCGTCTGCGCACCCCCCGGTGAACTGCCGCTCCTCTACATCGACCGTCACCTCGTGCACGAGGTGACGAGCCCACAGGCGTTCGAGGGGCTGCGGCTCGCCGGGCGGCGCGTCCGTCGTCCCGAGGCGACGTTCGGGACGCCCGACCACAACGTGCCGACCACCGACCGGCGCCTGCCGATCGCCGATCCCGTCTCCAAGCAGCAGATCGACACGCTCCGGGCCAACTGCCGGGAGTTCGGCGTGCGGCTCTTCGACCTCGGTGACGCCGACCAGGGGATCGTCCATGTCATCGGCCCCGAGCTTGGGATCACGCAGCCGGGCATGACGATCGTCTGCGGCGACAGCCACACCGCCACCCATGGGGCCCTCGGCGCCCTCGCGTTCGGGATCGGAACGTCCGAGGTCGAGCACGTGCTGGCGACGCAGACGCTCCGCCAGGCCAAGCCGAAGTCGCTCGAGATCCGCGTGGACGGACGGCTTCCGCACGGGGTCACGGCGAAGGATCTCGTGCTCTTTCTCATCGGGCGGCTCTCCACGGAGGGTGGCACCGGACACGTCATCGAGTACACCGGCGAGTGCATCCGCAGCCTCGGCATGGAGGAGCGGATGACGGTGTGCAACATGTCGATCGAGGCCGGAGCGCGGGCCGGCATGATCGCGCCCGACGCCGTCACGTTCGACTACCTGCGGGGTCGCGACCTCGCGCCGCGCGACTTCGACCGCGCCGTCGCCGCCTGGGAGCGCCTGCCGACCGATCCGGGGGCCACCTACGACCGGGTCGAGGTCCACGCGGCGGCGTCCGTGGTGCCGCAGGTGACGTGGGGCACGAATCCGGCGCAGGTCGTCGGGGTGGACGCCGCCGTGCCCGATCCGGCCGCCTTCGCCGACGTCAACGACCGGTCGAGCGCCGTGCGGGCCCTCGAGTACATGGGCCTCGCGGCGGGCACGCGGATCGTCGACATCCCGGTCGACCGCGTCTTCATCGGCTCGTGCACGAACAGCCGCATCGAGGACCTGCGTGCGGCGGCGGCCGTCGTGCGCGGACATCGCATCGCCCCGACGGTCAGCGCGATGGTCGTGCCCGGAAGCGGCCGCGTGAAGCGGCAGGCGGAGCACGAGGGGATCGACCGCGTCTTCCGCGAGGCAGGGTTCGACTGGCGCGAGGCGGGATGCAGCATGTGTCTGGGCATGAATCCCGACACGCTCGCGCCGGGGGAGCGGTGCGCGTCGACGAGCAACCGCAACTTCGAGGGGCGCCAGGGGAAGGGCGGACGCACCCATCTCGTTTCCCCGGCGATGGCCGCGGCCGCCGCGGTGACCGGGCACTTCGTCGATATCCGCGACTGGAACTTCCGCTGAAGCCGGGGATGCACGCTGCCATGCAGGCCTTCAAGACGCACACCGGCATCGTCGCGGCGATCGACCGGGCCAACGTGGACACCGATCAGATCATCCCCAAGCAGTTCCTCAAGCGCATCGAGCGGACGGGATTCGGCCAGTATCTCTTTTACGACTGGCGTTTCCGCGCCGACGGATCACCCGATCCGTCGTTCGAGCTGAACCGCCCGGAGGCGGCGGGGGCCACCATCCTGCTCGCGCGGCGCAACTTCGGCTGCGGATCGAGCCGCGAGCATGCGCCCTGGGCACTCGACGATTACGGCTTTCGTGTGGTCATCGCGCCCACGTTCGCCGACATCTTTTTCAACAACTGCCTGCAGAACGGGATGCTGCCGGTGCGGCTCGACGAATCCGACGTCGACGAGCTCTTCCGGCGGGCCGCCGCCGCGGTCGCCTCCTCGGGAGCCTATCGTCTGCACGTCGATCTGGAGGCGGGGCGGATCACGGACGAGGCCGGCTTCAGCCGTGCGTTTTCCATCGACCCGTTCCGCCGCCAATGCCTGCTCGAGGGCCTCGATGACATCGGGCTTTCACTCCGCCATGCCGAGCGGATCGCCGCGTGGGAGACGGCCCGCGGCCTTCCGGCGGTGACGGAATGAGCCCTGCCGGTGTCGCACGAGCGCTGGCGCTCGTCGCCGTGGGTGCGGTCGTCGGGGCGGCGGACATCGGGGCGGCCGACGTCGCGACGACCCCGATCGATGGACCATCCACGATCACGCGGCTCGCGACGGCGACCAACGGCCAGGCCGTCTTCGGTCTCGACGGGACCGACGGTGCGATGCACATGGTCGACCCGTTCACGCCGGCGCGCGCGCGGCAGGTCGTGACGGCGCCGGGGCCGGGCGTGCCCCGCCCCGTGGCGATCGCCGTGATCGACTCGAGCGTGATCGCGGCGGTGTGTCGGGAAGGCGATGGCTGGCACCTGAGGACGTGGCGGCTGGCGCCGGATCAGCCGGCGGCCGCCGAGCGTCCGCTCCAGTCCCTCTCCCTGGGCGCGGCGACCGGGGGCGCCGATCTCGAGGTGGATGTCGCGGTCGGCAGGGGCCGCGACTGGATTGCGGTCTCGGGGCTGCCTGCGCCGCTCGCGCCGGTGCTGCGCGCGCCCCTCGCGGGGGTGCGGGTCGGCCCGTTGACGAGCCGATCCTGCCCCGTCATCGCCGGCGGGGCCAGGCCCGTCGCCGTCGCCGTCGGTCCGCGGGATGAACTCGTGCTCGTCGAGCGCGACACCGCGTCGAGTGTCGTCGTCTCGTACCACGATCACACCGGCCGCTGTGTGCTTCGGCTGCCGACCGGGCTGGTGGGCCTGCAAGACATCTCGTTCGCGCCGGAGGGCACCGCCCTCTGGGTCGCCGGGAACGACGCGGCCGGCGACGCGGGCCTCTGGCGGCTCGATGCGACGCTGCGAAACGGGAGGCAGGGGATCAGGCCCGAGCTCGTGCTCGCGCGATCGGCGTTGCGTGCGCTCGCGGCGCCGACGGGACGCGTCGTGTTGCTCAGTCACGTCGTCGGTGGCGAAGCGAGCGCCGGAGCGGTCGAGCGGCTCGATCTCCCCGCCGATGAGACCCGTGACCGACGGACCGAGTCCGGACTCGACGGTGGTCCCGCCGGCACGACGGACGAAGGAGGTTCTCCGTGAGTCGCTCGCGACGGGAGAAAATCGAGGCGCTCCTCGCGGAGGATCCCGCCGACGTGTTCCTGCGCTACAGCCTCGCGCTCGAACTCGAGTCCGAGGGGGCCTGGGAGGCCGGGCTGTCGATCCTCGAGGACCTGGCTCGCCTGCCGGTGCCCTACGTGCCCGCGCTGCACATGGCGGCGCGCCATCTCGTGAAGCGGGGGCGCATCGGCGAGGCGAGGCAGGCCCTGCGCGAGGGAATCGAGGCCGCCCGGGCGCAGGGTGAGGCGCATGCGGCGGGCGAGATGGCCGAGCTTCTGCAGAGCCTCGGCGAGGCGGGGGAGTGAGGCTTCAGGCGCACTCGACGGCGGGCGGAGGCGGGGCCGATTCACGGCCGCGGGTCACGGTGAAACCGAGATCCTCGATCATCCGCTCGTCGGCCTCAGGCAGCTGACCCTTCGTCGTGAGATAGTCCCCGACGAAGATCGAGTTTGCGGCGTAGAGGCCGAGCGGCTGCATGCTGCGGAGGTGCAGCTCCCGTCCACCGGCGATCCGGATCTCCGATGCCGGGTTGACGAGCCGCATCATGGCGAGCCCGCGCAGGCAATCGCGGGGGGTGAGACGGCTCGTGCCCTCGAGCGGGGTGCCGTCGATCGCGTTGAGAAAGTTGAGGGGGATCGACTCGACCTGCATGCCACGCAGTTCCAGCGCCATGTCGACGAGGTCCTCGTGCGTCTCCCCCATGCCCATGATGCCGCCGCTGCAGAGCGACAGTCCCGCCGCCCGACACGCCTCGAGCGTCGCCACCCGGTCGGCGTAGCCGTGCGTCGTGCAGATCTCACCGTAGTATCGCTCGCTCGTGTTCAGGTTGTGGTTGACCTTGTCGACTCCCGCAGCGGCCAGCTGCCGCGCCTGGGCGGGGGTCAGGAGACCGAGGCAGGCGCAGATGTTCAGCCCGAACTCGCGCTTGATCCGTGGCGTCACGGAACAGACGAAGTCGATCTCCCGCTGGGTCGGGCCACGGGCCGAAATGACGATGCAGAACGTCTTCGACTGACGCTCGGCGGCCTCGCGAGCGGCCTCGAGGAGCCGCGGCTCGGAGAGCAGGTTGTAGCGGGGGATCTCCGCCTCCGACACCTTCGACTGCGAGCAGTAGCCGCAGTCCTCGGGGCAGAGCCCGCTCTTGGCGTTCATGAGAAAGAAGAACTGCACGGTCGTGCCGAAGTGCCGATGCCGGACCCGCCACGCCGCACCGAGGACGTCGAGCAGTTCGATGTCGGAGGAACGGAGGATCGACAGCGCCTCGTCGCGATCGACATGGCCGCCGGCGAGCACGCGATCGGCGAGCGCGTGCCAGTGCGCGGGCCCGACGGACGTGCGGGGGTTCGACACGGGGGGCTCGGCGATCCGCATGCCACACGACTCCGGAGAAGGGGCGGGTGCGGACGGGACGGTCCGCTGGACGTCACGACGCCCGAGCGGGAATGTACGCGATCGCGCGAACCGCTGCCAAAGGGCGAGCGTCGCCCGCGGATGGCGCATGGGGCGCCGCTCGCAGTTCGCATCCGTCGCGGGGCGGAGACGGCCGGTCAGATGCCGGCCTGGTAGAAGATCGCGCGGGAGCTCACGGCACGCTCGCGCCGCCGGCGCGGCCGTGGTGGCGCGATCAGCTTGGAGGCGATGATGTCGTCGAGCACGCCGGGATCCAGATCGGCACCGTTCCGCGCCTCGTCGGGCGTCTGGATCGCGAGCGCGGCGTCGTACTGATCATCGCAGTCGAGCAGATCGGTGATCGGCCAGACCGGCAGACCGCGCAGGGCCGTGCCATCCGCGGAGCCCACGACGACGACCGTCGTGAAGGGGGAGGGACGATGGGCCGTCACGGAAGCGGTGCAGCGCATGATCCTGTGTCCTCGGAGGAACGGGCTCGACGTGTCGAATCGACACCGTCGCGTCGTCGCCGGAACACCATGCACATGGTGTGCCAAGCAGCGGGCCGCTGTGCCGCCACCCCAGCCCGCCCAGACCGCAGCCCCGTCGCCGGCCCATGTTCCCCAGGCCGCACCGTCCATCACCGCGGGGCACGACGGCGGACCACGGCTTGAAATTCTTTCAGGCCGGACCGGAGTCGTGCCGCATCGGGTCGGCTTCGGAGGCCTCCTCGTTCCCCGTGGGCCCGCCGGAGGCGGGCTGGGATCTGAGGCGATCGCGGATTCTCGCCGCCAGTTCGTAGTCCTCTGCCTTCACGGCGTCGGCAAGCTGCTCGTCGAGCGTGCGGCCGAGTTCGTACCGCTGGCGAACGCTCTCCCGCATCTCGAGGAGCCGCCGCACCAGTTCGTCGTCGGCATACTGCTCGTCGGCGTCGTACCGAGCGAAGAGCGCGCGGAAGCGATCCAGTCCGCCGTTGATCTCGCGGATCGCCCCCTCGGGCCCCGCCTCCTGCAGCGCGGCGAGCGCGGCCGCCTGCACCCGGTGAAAGAGCACGAACGGGCGGTACTGCTCGTGGGACAGCGTCCACTCCTCGTCCGGTGAGTGCGCACGCACGAAGTCCATGAACGCGAGGCTATGGTCGGCATCGCGGGCGGCACGTCGGTACTCGCGCAGCGACAGCCAGCAGAGCCGGCGGTGGTAGAACTGCATGAATTCCCGGTCCGCCTCCGCGCACTGCTCGCGTGATAGTTGGAACGCGTCCCCCTCGCGGATGACCTCGCCGACGAGATAGTCGTAGTAGGTCTCGGCGCCGTTGGGCCGCAGGCCGTCCGGCCGCAGGTCGGTCTCCATCTGCAGTACGCCCATGTCGATGCGCATCTGCAGCACCTCACGGCCGTTGCGGGCCTTCACGAGACGCGCGTTGACCTCTCCCGGCTGGAATTCCCACTGCTTCAGGAGCGTGTCGATGTCGCGGGCCGCTGCCATCCAGCCATCCTTTGTCGCGAAGTCCGTGTCGCCTGCTCCCGATTATACCAACGACGGTTGCGTGACGCCCTGAGGGAGGGTCACTCGTCGGGGCCGCGACGGAGGCTCTTCGCGCGGGACCGGCGGCGTTTCGCCTCGAGCCGACCGGCGACGGCGCTGCGGGGCACCCGCGTGCGTTTCCGAGGCGTGGGCGGCACGAGGGCGGCACGCACCAGCGCGGCGAATCGGTCGACGCAGTCGGCGATGTTGCGGGGACGCTCCCGGTAACGCTGGCCGACGATCACGAGCCAGCCGTCACGCGTCAGTCGGTGCCGCACGAGCGTGATCAGCCGTTCGCGCACGTCGGTGGGCAGGTGGCGGTCGCGTCGCACCTGAAAGCGGAGCTGGGCCTTGCTGCTCGTGCGATTGACGTGCTGCCCGCCGGGGCCGCTCGCCCGGGCGAACCGCCACTCGAGGGCGTCGGCGGGAATGAGCACGCTGCGGCCACCCGCGGCGATGGCAATCGGCTCGGCTTCCGCCATGATGGTGCTCCGTGAGACACTCGAGTATCCACGAACGGGGGCGAGCCGTGTTCCGCTGGTGGACGAATCGAAACCCGATACGGCCGGCGGCCGCCGTCGTCGCCGTCGCGACGGCCTTGAGCCTGCTGGCCCCGCCGGCCGACCTCGCCCCGCGTGCGGCCGAACCGGTCGCGGACCTCGCCACCCGACCCGGCGAGGACTGGGGCGCATTCCTGGGGCCCACGTCCAATGGTCGCTCCGCGGTGCAGGGCATCGTCTCGCCGTGGCCCGCGGGGGGGCCGCGGATCGTCTGGCAGTGCGAACTCGGCGAGGGCTACGTGCCTCCGGCGGTCGAGCGTGGCCGCGCGCTCGTCTTCGACCGCGTCGGCGACGAGTACCGCCTGCGGTGCCTGCATGCCGAAACGGGCGCGGTCCTGTGGGAGCGCCGCTCGCCGGCGGACTACACCGACCTCTTCGGCTATGACGGGGGCCCGCGGTCGGCGCCGGTGATCGCCGGGGACCGTGTGGTCACGTTCGACCCCGAGGGCCGGCTCGAGTGTCGCAGTCTCGCGGACGGCGCGCTTTCGTGGAGCGTCGACACCACGGCCGAGTATGGAGTGGTCCGCAACTTTTTCGGCGTCGGTGCCGCCCCGCTCGTGGCGGATGTCGCGGGTGGGCCGGTCGTCATCGCTCCGGTGGGCGGGAGTCCACCCGGGTTGGCCCCCGCCGCACCCGAACGGCTCGACCTCGTGCGCGGCCTCGACAGCGGTCTCGTGGCCTTCGACCTCGCGAGCGGCCGTGAGCGGTGGCGGGCGTCTTCCGAACTCGCGGGATATTCGAGCCCCGTCGCGGCGAGAATCGGCGGCGCGGACCGGGTCGTGGCGTGGCTCCGCGACCGTCTCATCGTGGTCGATCCCGGGAGCGGCGCCGTCCGCAGCGGCTTTCGCTGGCGGGCAGACGACCTCTTCAGCGTGGTTGCCGCGAACCCCGTCGTGCAGGGTGACGAGGGGCTCCTCACCGAGGCCTACGGACCCGGCAGCGTGCTCCTGGACCTCGCCGGGGACGAGCCGCGGGTGCTGCGACAGGACCCGCGCCGTGCGCGTCCGGCGACGGCCCTCAAGGTGCACTGGGCCACGCCCGTGCTGCACGACGGCCATCTCTACGCGGCCAGTGGGAGACACGCCGGGGACGCCGCCCTCGTCTGCGTGGACTGGCGCACCGGGGCGGTGCGTTGGGCGGAGGAGGGATTCGGCCGCGCGAGCCTCGTGCTCGCCGACGGCCACCTCGTCGTCGTCGCCGAGTTCGGCGACCTGCTGCTTGTGCGCGCGACGCCGGAGCGGTTCACGCTGGTGTCGCGGGCACGACTGGTCGATCCGTCGGGCGGCCCGCGGCTCGAGCCCCCGTGCTGGGCGGCCCCCGTCGTGGCCCGCGGCCTCTGCTACGTGCGTGGGGCGGGCCGCCTCGTGTGTGTCGACCTCGTCGAGGCACGCTGATCGGAGGCGTTGCGCCGTCATGCCGTGCGATGCGGATCGCGCGTTTCTGTCAAGGGGAAATCGTGGCGCGTGCTGTCACGCTCGGGGGCGGGTGTGGTCGGCGCGTCTGCCGCTGAAATCCCACGTGACGCGTCTCGTCTGGACAGTCCGCGCGCGTGCGTCCCATACTCTCGCCCCGTCAGGCGGATCCCGGGACAGGTTCGATCGCACGCGCATCGGTCCGTCCCATGCGAGGAGAAACGGCACGACATGCCAGAAACGCTCGACATCGCAATCAGCCAGCTGACGACGGTGCGCTGGGATCTCGAGGACGATCTCGAATGCCTGCGGGAGCACGGGTTTTCCGCTCTCGCGATGTGGAGGCCGAAGCTGTCCGACGGCGGCATCCGCGCCACGCGCACCGCCCTCGCGCGGGCCGGGGTGCGGTGCTCGAGCCTCCAGTGGGCCGGAGGGTTCACCGGGGGTGATGGGCGCACCTTTCGGGAGAGTCTTGCCGATGCCGAAGATGCGGTGCGGGAGGCTTCGCTCGTCGGAGCCCCGGTGCTCGTGCTGCACAGCGGCTGCCGCGGTGGCCATACCCGGTCGCACGCCGGCCGCCTCCTCGGCGAGGCCCTCGAGTCGCTCGCACCCCTCGCCCGGCGCGAGGGGGTGGTGCTCGCCATCAAGCCGGTGCACCCCGCGGCCGCCTGCAGCTGGAGTTTCCTGACCGACCTCGCCGACACGCTCGAGCTGGTCGAATCGTTCGACGATTCGGCGATCCGCATCGCCCTCGACCTGTGGCACTTCGGGAGCCGGGAGGACATTGAACCGCTCGTCCACCGACTCGTGCCGACGGTGGCGATCGTCGAGGTGGCGGATCGTACCGGTCCGCCGACCGCGGACGTCGACCGGCTGCCTCCAGGCTATGGCGCTCTGCCGCTCGACGAGCTCGTGTCACGGCTGCGGGAGGCCGGATACGAGGGAGATTTCGAACTCGACCCGGTCGGTGAGGTGGTCGAGCACCTCGGCTACGCCGCCACCGTCGCCGAACTGGGTCGCATCTGCGACACGTGGACGGGTCGCCGCGTGATTGCCGGGGCCGGCGACAAGGCCGGGGCGATGTCGGGGCCGCCAAGCCTGCGGCAGCCGCATCACCTGCGAGGCGGAGCGGGATCCCGCAGGTCCCAGGCCTCGAGCCAGGCGGTGTCGCGGGGCTGAACGCCGAAGTCCCGCCTGAGCCTGCGATCGAAGTCGTCCATGTGCGCGGCACCGTAGAAGATCGCGATGCGGCGGTCGCCGCGTGCGATCCTCGCGCGGAGGACCTCGAGCGCCGCCGTGTTGCGATCGGTGATCAGGGTCGAGCCATCCTCGCCGCCGAAAGCCGCCGTCAGCACGTCCATGTCGGTGAACTGCTCCGCCATGATCCGCCGCAGCCTGACCTGCCGCTCAGGCCCCCCGCCGAAGAGCAGGCCGAGCATCTCGCCGAATCCGACA
>JBJTBO010000555.1:0-4351 GCA_046091445.1 Planctomycetaceae bacterium
GGGTTGGCCAGGGCGGGGACGGCGAACTCCTCGGGCGTGCGGCTCAGCCGCGGGCCAGGCGCACGAGCGCGTCGATGCCCCGATCGAGCGTGCGATCGTCGACGGTGTAGGCGATGCGGAAGTGCGAGTCAGCCGCACCGAAGACGGTGCCGGGCACGACGATGAGTTTCTCCTGCGCGGCCGCCCGTTCGACGAACGCCTGACCCGATCCCGCCGGAGCTTGCGGGTAGAGGTAGAACGCGCCTCCGGGAACCTCGAACTCGTAATGGCCTCGCAGGCCGTCGACGAGCCGGTCGCGTTTGCGGCGGCAGGCCGCGAGGGGTGCGTCCATCGGCGCGTCGAGCGCCGCCAGCGCCGCCCACTGCCCGACCTGCGGGGCGCAGACGAAGGTGTACTGCTGGAGCATCGTGCAGGCATCGACGATCGGCCGCGGGCCGTGCACCCAGCCCACCCGCCAGCCGGTCATGGCGTGCGACTTCGAGAAGCCGTCGATGACGACGACGTGTTCGGAGTAGGCGGCCGGCGACACGAAGGGCGCGTCGTAGCAGTAGGATCGATAGAGCTCGTCGCTGATGAGCGTGACGCCGTGGTCGTCCGCGAGTCGCGCGAGGGCCCGCACCGTCGCCTTGTCGGCCACCGCGCCGGTCGGATTGGCGGGCGTATTGAGCAGGATCGCGCGGGTGGCCGGGCGGATCGCCGCGGCCACGCGTGCCACGTCGATGCGAAAGGAGGGCGCCGTGTCGATCGCGACGGCCCGTCCTCCGAGAAACTCGACGAGCGGCCGGTACATCACGAACGCCGGCTCGAAGATGATCACCTCGTCGCCCGGGTCGAGGAGCGCCATCAGCGCGAGCGCCAGGGCACCGCTCGATCCGCTCGTGACGCAGAGCCGCCGCTCCGGCTGGCCGAGATCGGCACGCACGGTCGCCTCGAGCCGGTCGCGGAGCTGCGGAATGCCCTGCGTCGGCGTGTAGCCGTTGCGTCCCGCGTCGATCGCCGCCTTCGCCGCGTCCCGGGCCGCGACCGGCATCGCGAAATCGGGCTGGCCGATCGCGAGGTTGATCGGGTCGGCGATCGTCGCCGCGCGGTCGAACGCCTTGCGGATCCCCGAGGAATCGAAGGCGGCTGCCCGCCGTGAGATCAGGCCGCGCACCACGGGAGCGCCTCCGGGGTCCATGTCGCTTCGACGAGGCAGGCAGAAAAGACGAGGCGAAGGGGGTCGGCGAACGCTCGACGAGCATCGGGCCGCCGCGGCCCACGCGACGAGCCAATCCGCCGTCGGAGTGGCGTACGCGATCTCCCTGTCCCCCCGAGCCAGCGACACACCGATCGTGGATGCGCTTTAGCCAGCGTCCTTGAACAACTCCGCGAGCTTCTCCTCGAGCGCCGGACCGCGGGCGTTGAGCGTGATCACGTTTCCGTCCCGCCCGATGAGGATCATCTGGGGAATGCCGGTGATGCCGTAGAACGTCGCAAGCGGATGCTGCCAGCCGGCACCCTCGGCCCGTTCGTGCAGGATGGGCCACGGAATCATCTTGTCCTTCACGAACTGCACGACCGCGTCACGGTCCTCGTCGAGGCTCACCCCCACGACCTCGAAGCCCCGGTCGTGGTACTTGTCGTAGGCCTCGAGCATGTTCGGCACCTCCGCCACGCACGGACCGCACCACGTCGCCCAGAAATCGACGAGCACCACCTTGCCGGCAAGCGCCGCCTGGTCGAAGGGCTTGCCGTCGAGCAGCGTGCCTGAAATCTGCATCGGATTGCCCGGCAGGGAGAGCCGGCGGAGTGTCCCGGCGAAGCTCGCCGCCATCTCCTTGATCTGCGGGTTCTCGCTCTTAGCGAGCAGCGGCGCGAACGTGCGGAGGCTCTCGGTCGCAAGCGCCTCGCCATCGGGCACCTGCTCGAAGGCGCTCGCCAGCTGCATCGCCAGCCCAGCGGCCTCGCCGTCATCGGGGTTGGCCTCGAGGATCGCGGCCGTGCGCGCGATCACGGCGGCCCCGTTCTCGAGGTTGCCCGACGAGAACATCTCCTGCGCATCGGCGACGAGCAGGAGCCGCTCCGCCTCGCGGGCGAGTTCCGGCGACGGTCCCTTCACGAGCGTGGCGGCGAACGCCTTCATCGCGGCGCCGGACTGCTCGTCGCCGAGCCGGCCGAGCATCATGAGGCTCTCGAGCTTGAGCTTCGCGGCCCGCACGGCGATCTCGCCCTGCGGCTTGCCCGCGAGGATCCGCTCGGCCGCCTCCACGGAGACGCGACCAACGTCCTGCATGTACTGCATCATCTCCTCGCGCGAACGCGGACGCGTGGCGGGGCGCTGGAGGCCTTCGACGAACTCGAGGAGCTGCTCCGGCGTGCCTTCCGGGAGTGGGGGAACCTGCGGACCGCCTCGCGCGGCCGGAGCATTGCCGGCCGCCGGGGCCTTCGCGGCCGGCTGGGCCTGGACCGTCGTCGCGAGGCCGCAGGCCACCGCGAGGAGGCTCACGGCGCGCAGGGCGGCCGCCGGTGAGCGGGGCAGGGCGGGGCAGGATGACATCGACAGGGCCATGGGAGCCTCGCAGAGAGTGGCGGCAGAGCACGCGTCGGCACGCTGATTGCCGGGATCGTACCCGCCGCATCGAGCGCGACGCAACCGGACCGACGCGGTCGTCTTCCGGCGGGCCGGGCGGTGACCGGCCCGCGAGGCGGCCGGGCCTTTCCACGGCGTCAGCGCACGAGCGCTCGGAACCTGACGAAGCCGCTCTCACCGGGCCGCAGCGTCTCGGAGAGCCTCCACGTGACCACGACCGAACCGTCGTCGCCCGTCTCGGTCGCGATGTCGGCGGGAACACTGCACACGGCGGAATCGGGCACGAGTTCGAGCCTCGCCGGCAGCGCGTCGGCGAGCACGATGTCGGTCAGCGGTCGATCGCCCGAGTTGAGGAAGTAGATCATGAAGTCGAGTTCCTCACCCGGCCGCGCCGTGTCGGTGCCGGCCCGCTTGCAGAGCGTGAGTTCGGCGCGGCCCGGGCACTCGAACCGGAGCGTGGCGGTGCCTCGGTCGTTGGCGACGACCTGGGCCTGCTGCCCGCCGACGAGCACGTTGGCCGCCTTCACGCAGGTCCATGCGACGGGCACGACGAAACCGACCTTCATCCGCGGCGCCTGGGCGAGCCGAGTGCCTTCGGGCTGGAGGAGCGCGACGTCGGCCGCCGCGCGCTCGCGGCCGTCATCCTCGGCGAGTTCCTCGGCCTGATCGACCGCGAGCGGCCCGAGCCGCTCCTCGAGGGCGACGCCGGGCAGTGCGCGACGTGCACCCACGGGCGCGATCGGCTGCGTCTTGTCGCAGACGGGCAGCAGGTCGACCTGCTGGCTCACGAGTCGGTCGATCGAGAGACCGTTGGGACCCTGGTCCGCGGCATCCTCGGCAAGCCGGATCACCTCGCGCACGGCGGCGAAGCGCGGCGCGTAGACGCACGCACAGTTGGTCGTGGAGAGATGCACGCACTCGTGATCAGGACCCTGGTCCGCCGCCCGGTAGCGGGCCACGGTGTCACCCGCCGTGAGGTTCGCCAGCCCCGCGTCACCGACCGGCCGGGCCGGCACGCCCGCGTCGCCGCCGTCACAGACGTACCACGGCCCGACGACGGGTGGCCGCGGCGCACAGGGCATCAGCGCGCGCGGCCCGCAGCCCGCAGGCCCGCAGCCCGCAGGCCCGCATCGTGGGGAGGCCGCGACGTGACCGGCGACGACCACCTGCGGGTCGCGCACGACCTCCGCCTGCGGCGGGCCCGCGAGCGACGCCTGCTGCGTTCGCTCCGGCAGTGCGCGACACGACGCGAGAATGAGCGTGCCGAGGGCGATCGCCACCAGCCGCAGCCACGAGATCGTCGTGGCGGAAGATGACGGCGTCATGGTGCCCCATCCCGCGCGGGCACGCGATTGCCGATCACGACCTCCGCGACCGGATCGCCGAGCGTGCGCGCCACCTCGAGCGCGTCGTCACCGGGCCGGACGTCGAACCAGGCACCAGGCACGATGTCGGGACGCTCCGGCTCGCACGACGCGTAGACCACGCGCCGGACCAGGCCGCCGCCGAGCGCGGTGCGCAGATCGTCCTCATCGACGACGACCTCAACGGGAAACCGCCAGGCCATGCCGGGAGGCGCGGCGAGCTTGGCCAGCACACGCACCGACGGGAAGAGCTCCTCCCCCTCGCGGCCCACCACACCGCCGATCCGCAGCCGGTAGGGCTCGCCCACCATCAGGCCCATCCGCAGGGGCGCCGGCTGCATCGGCGACCAGCCCGCCGCGGTCTCGATCGAGATCAGCATCCCCTCGGGACCGCTGATCTCCACCGGCTGCATGTGGT
>JBJTBO010000556.1:0-6831 GCA_046091445.1 Planctomycetaceae bacterium
CTGCGCGGCAAAGCGTCCGGCGGCATCCTTGAGGAGAGAGAGTTCCCGCTCGTACCACGGCAGGAGGGCGTCGCTCATGCCCCCACTCCGACGCTGAAGTCGCCCGCCGCCATGTCGAGTTCGCTGACCATCGTGATCGCCTCCCGGAGCGGCTCCACGACCAGCACCGCCTCGACGACGAACCGCAGTCGGCGATCGATCGGCCGGCGATCGCCATCGGCCAGGTTCGCGGCCACGCGCACCTGCTGGAGTCGTGGTTCGAAGGCCCGGATCAGATCGGTGATGCGGCGGCTGAGTGCCTCGAGGTCGTGATCCTCCCGCACCTCGAGGCTCTGAAGGTCGGGGAGGCCGTAGTTGAGCAGCGAGGTCGGCAGACACTCGTAGTGCTCGGGAATCACCCCCAGCGGCCGTCGGGCGTTGAGAAGATTCTGCAGGTCCCGGCAGAGGCTCGTCTTGATCACCCGGATCGCCGTCGCCTCCCGCCAACGAGGCTCCCGCGTCTCGTCAGGCTGGTCGTCGAGCAGCCGGTCGAGCACGCTCGGCAAGACCTCGTCGCGCTCCGTGGGAAGCCGGCTCACGACGCGCCCCCGGCGAGCGTCAGCGTGCCGATCGCCATCATGTCGATCGGTTCCTCGCCATCGATGACGAAGGTCCTGCGGCCCACGCCGACGATCGCATCGCCCTCCGCGCCGAGCCAGTCGGTGCGGCGCCCGAGCCGCAGTTCGTCGTCCCGGTCGCCCTCGGTGCCGTAGACGGCCGGCAGATGCACCTCCGCATCGAAGGCGTCGCGCACGACCATCCGGGCCGGGCGCCACAGCAGATCGAGGGGCCGCTCGGGCGGCGTGAACTCCACGCGATCCACCCGTGCCATCGGGATCCAGTAATACTTCCCGGTCCGCGTCAGCACCTCGAACACGCCGGCCGTGATGTCGTCGAGGTCACGGAAGTCGCCGAACGGCTTGCCGTCCAGCGTGCCCGAGAGCGCGGGCCTGTCACGTTCGGCGGCAGCGACCACCGCACCGGCGGCGGCGCGGTCCCCGGCGCGGGCGTGCACGAACGCCTCCAGCCGCGCCCGGATGCCATCATCGACGCCGTCGATCAGCTCCGGCACCCGTCCGGCCGAGAAGAAATCCCGGCGGGCCGTCTCGGCGCGAAGGAGCTGGCGGATCGGCGCCGCCGTGACGGCGGCCCGCGGCTCCAGGTTCATGAGCGTGTCGAACTGCTGGTCGGCCCGCTCGATCTCGCCGTTGAGCACGAGCAGCTCCGCGAGCAGCCAGCGGGCCTCCAGATCCGACGGACTCGAGCGAACCTTCGCCTGCGCGGCCTCGAGCGCCTCCGCGAGGCGGCCGTCCTTCAGGCATTCGTGGGCTGTCTTCATGGGAACTCCTGGGGCGGGATCATTTCGTCTCGCTCCGCACGACGGTGGAGACGAGTTTCAAGGTCGCATCGAGCTGCTCCAGTTGGAAGTGCGGCTGCAGCCACATCACCATCTTGAACGCCCCGGCCGTGCCGGCCTCCTCGCGCACCTCGACGTGGGCGGCACGCAACGGGAGCTTCGCCCGCACCTCCGCCGAGGCCTGGTCGTCCGGCGTCACGTAGCGATTCACCCAGTCGTTGAGGTAGCGTTCGAGCTCCGCCGGTTCGGCGAATCCACCCACCTTGTCTCGCGCCATCACCTTGAGGTAGTGGGCGAAGCGAGACACGCACAGCACGTACTGCAGCATCGCGGAGATGCGGGCATTGGCCGTGGCGATCGGCCGATCGAATGTTTCGGGCTTGTGCAGCGACATGTTCGAGAGGAACACCGCGCGTCCGTCGGCACCGCCGGAGCAGAGGGGCACCAGGCCCGCGGCCTCCAGTTGCGCCTGCACGTCCTCCATGATCTCGACTTCCGCCGGGCCACGCACGGCGTCGCCCGCCGCAAACCCGTCGAACCCGTCCGTCGACAGGTTGCGCACGACCCCCCCGCCGTCGAATCCGCGGGAGCCCCCGCGGATGTCGGCGAACCAGCCACTCACACCGAATTCCCGCATGATCACGGATGCGAGCGGCCAGATGCCGCCCATCCACAGCCGCGCGCCGCGTCCTGGACCATCCACCGTCTCGCGATACGGGAAGCCACGATCCGCCCATGACTCCTCGGCCCCCGACGCCACTGCCCCGGGACGCACCCAGCCGTCGTACGGCAGCCGACCGAGCACGCCCGGCACCGGAAGCCCGAGAAACCGGCTCTCCGCCCGTTGCCGGAGCGCACGCCACTTCACGAACGACGGGCCGGTCTGATACCGCTCGATGTCGAGGAAGCCGTTGATGTCGGCGTGTGAATCGAGCCCCAACAGGCTCGGCGACGGGTTCGCGAGGAGCGGACAGAAGGCGGCCGTCGCCACTTCGGAAAGGCCGGTGAGCAGGTTGACGTCATCCGGCCCCTGGCCGAACGAGAAATCGGCGAGCAGCAGACCGAACGGAGTTCCTCCGGCCGTGCCAAACTCCTCCTCGTAAACCTTCCGCCAGAGCACGGAGCGATCGAATTCGACCGCGTGCTCCCGATCCCGCAGGAGTTCGCGCTTCGTGGTGGGTAGCACGCGGACCTCGATCCGACCCTGACGGTCGCTCGCCGCGTCAGCGGCAGCGGCCTCATCCACCAGCCACCTGAGGCCCCGCCAGGCAGTCTCGAGCTTCTGGAACGACGCATGATGAAGCACCGCGTCGAGCTGGGATCCGAGGGCCGCGTCGATGGCCGCGATGTCATCGCCGAGCCTCGCCTGCAGATGGGCGCGCGAGAGCCTCTCGCCGGGCGCGACACGAAGCGCCGCCCATGCGACGAGCGTCTCCGTGCGATCATGCGCGGCCAGCAGGGCCCCGACGGCAGAAGGACCCGACGAGCCGCGGCTGCCCACGAGCCGGCCCAGGTCCAGTCCGGCGATGACCGGCAGCGATTCGGGAGCGGCACCCTCTCCGGAAACGACCGGCGCATTCACCCGCTGATCAGTCGCCCTCTGCTCCAGCCCGCCGAGATCATGCACCGAGGAAGACGCCATGTGCTCGTTCCCCGGACATCACTCCCGCGACGCCGAACGCGGCCTGAGCGAGGGTTACCGCCAGGCTTCAGCCGCCCTTCGCGAATGCCGGAATCTTGGCGACCATCCGCATGCTTGTCGTCAGTTCCTCGAGCTGCAGCCACGGCCGCAGCCACGCGACGGCGTTGTAGCTCCCCGGCGCACCGGGAATCTCCTCGACCTTGATCGCGGCCTCGGCAAGCGGATAACGGGCCTTCATGTCGTCGGACGGATGCGGATCGGTGGTGACGTAGTTCGCGATCCACCGCTTCAGCCACTCCTCGCAGTCCTGCCGCTCCATGAAGGAGCCGATCTTGTCGCGGGCGATCACCTTGAGGAAGTGCGCGATCCGGCCGGTCGCCATCATGTAGGGCAGTCGCGCCGAGATCGCCGCGTTGGCCGTGGCCTCGGGGCGATCGTACTTCTTGGGCTTCTGCGTCGTCTGCGACCCGAAGAAGACCGCGTAATCGGTGTTCTTGTAGTGGCACAGCGGGAGGAATCCGAGCTTCGACAGCTCCGCCTCGCGACGGTCCGTGATGGCGATCTCGGTGGGACACTGCAGCGCCTTGTCGCCGTCGTCGGCGGTGAAGACGTGCGCCGGCAGGCCCTCGACCTTGCCGCCGTTCTCGGCACCGCGGATCGCGGTGCACCAGCCGTACTTCGCGAACGCGTCGGTCAGCCTCGCACCAAGCACGTATGCCGTGCTCATCCACGCGTAGTTTTCGTGGGGCACGGGCTTCGCTTCACCCTTCTCGTCGAGCTCCACCTCCTCGAAGTCGAACTCCTCCACCGCCTTCGTGGCCTTGCCGTACGGCAGCCGCGACAGGCACCTCGGCATCGTGAGCGTGACGAATCGCGAATCCTCCGAGTCGCGGAAACTCCGCCACTTGACGTAGGTTTCGTCGAGGAAGATCTTCTCGAGATCCCGCGGCTTCGACAGCTCGGTGAAGTTGTCGAGACCGAGCAGTTTCGGGCTGGCAGCCGAGAGGAAAGGGCAGAAGCCGGCCGCCGAGACCTGCGACATCTTGGTCAGCAGATCGACATCCTCGGGGTGCGCCGTGAACTCATAGTCGCCGATGATCGCGCCGTACGGCTCACCACCGGGGGAGCCGAACTCCGCCTCGTAGATCTTTTTGAACGTCAGGCTCTGGTCGAACTCGACGGCCTTCTCGAGATCCTTGAAAAGCTCACGCTTCGAGATGTTCATCACCCGGATCTTGAGCTGGGCACCCGTTTCGGAGTTCATCACGAGGTGATGGAGGCCCCGCCAGGCGCTCTCGAGCTTCTGGAACTGCGGGTGGTGCATCACCGCGGCGAGCTGCTGCGACATCGCCGTGTCGATCGCCTCGATGGCCCGCGTGATCGTCCGCGCGACGTTCTTGTCGAACTTGACGGTGCCCTTGAGCGACTCCTCCACGAGCGAGCGGATGAGTTCGTCGCGCCGCGGCTTGTCCACCGCACGCGGCATGGCGCTGGTGATCTGATCGAGCAGGCTGCCCGCGGCCGCCGTTTGTGCCTGCGCTGCTCCTGCCTGGGACTGTGCTTCTCCGGTGCTCATTGGGGCTTCTCCTCGTTGGAACCTGCGCCACCCGCCGCGCCACCGCCGATCCCCATCTCACCGGCCAAGGCCTTGAGCTGGTCGTCGCTCTGCAGGATTTTTTCGAGCTCCGACTCGAGCCCATCGGCACGGTCGACGGCACTCATGAGTTCCCGCAGCCGGTTCCTCGTGTCGAGCAGCTTCTGCAGCGGCTCGATCTGCTCGACCACCTTGGCCGGCTCGAAGTCGTCGATCGACGAGAACTTCAACTTGACGGCCATCTCGCTGCCGTCGCCCGCAAGCGTGTTCTCGACGCGGAACTCCGCGCCGGGCGTCATCCGCCGCATGACCTCGTTGAACGAGTCGCGATCGATGGAGACGAACTTGCGGTCCTTCAGCGGCTTGAGTGGCTCCGTCGGCTGTCCCGCCAGATCGGCCATCACACCGACGACGAACGGCAGGTCCTTGACGACCACCGCCCCCTCGGTCTCGACCTCGTACGTGATGTGCACGCGCGGCTTGCGGACGCGCGTGAGCTTGTTGTGGATCGACTCGGGCATGGGATGATCTCGCGACGGGAGGTGTCGAGGGCCGTCAGTGACCGAAGACCGCGCGGCTCCGGGGCAGGAGACAGGCTGACAGACACCGAGCGCTTGTTTGTAACCCGGGGACGGCCAAAGTCAACGCCTCAACGGGCTTCAGGACGCGGCCGAGTCGGGCGGCGGCTGAATGCCCACAAACTTGAACATCGCCTGCAGGGCGCCGCTGTCGGGAATAACCTCCCGGTAATATTCCGCCGGGGACATGCGTCCGAGCCGCACGACGTTTCGCAATTGGAAGGCGATCAGGCTGTGCGGGTCGTTTCTTTCGAAGAATCCGGCGATGACGTCCAGCTGCCGGAAGGCCGCCTCCCGATCGCGCACCGGGTCGCCGGGCGCGGCGATTCCCGGCGCGGCGCTCGGCGGTGATGCCTCACCCTCACCGGCTGGTGCGGACGCGGATGGTGCCGGGGACACGGCCTGCGGTGCGAATGCGCGCATCGCGGTGTCGCACTCCTCGAGCACCGACCGGAGCGGACTCGCGGGAAGGCCGGCGGCACCCGCCGAGGCGGTGTCGACCGCATCGCACAGCGCCTCCCAGGCCGCGCGGGCGGACTGGAGGTCGGCGAACACCGCGCGGAAAAACTCCGTGTCGGTGCCACGCACCGCGGCCGTGAACTGGTCGGGGGACGTCGCCCCGCGCGAGACGGCGAGCTGGATCTTCTCGCCATCGGTCTCGTTCACGAGATCGCGACTGCTCTTGTAGTGGCACAGGCCGAGCGCGTCGCCGGCGCGATCCGACGTCATCGGAATCCGAAGGATCGCCGGCACCAGCAGGCCTTCCGAGTCGAGGCCCGAGAGTCGCACGAGCGGCATCGACCGCTCCTCGATGCGCATCGCGTCGGTCATGGGTCCGTCTTCGGGATCGGGCGCCGGGTACAGATCGTTCCACGTGGACTCGACCATCGCGCGGGCCGCGTCGAAGCCGAGCGCGAGGCCGGCAAACCCATCCGTGCGACAGAGCGCCTCGATGAGCATCGCCACGATGCTCGTGTCGCGCGACAGATGCGCGAGGAT
The DNA here is from genome assembly GCA_046091445.1 of Planctomycetaceae bacterium. Lineage (GTDB taxonomy): Bacteria > Planctomycetota > Planctomycetia > Pirellulales > UBA1268 > QWPN01. Next base: position 6,210 of record JBJTBO010000556.1, read on the forward strand.
GTCCACCGCGTCGTCCCGCACCTGACGCCAGATGCCGACGGCCGCGGGCCAGCCACCCGCCGCCGCATCCCCCTCGTCGGCCTGTCGTTCGATCCGACGCGCCTCCTCGCGGAGGTCACGGAGCGCGGAGCGCCTCGCGCGACCCGCCTCGTCGATCTGCAGGTCGATCCCGGCGGGCGCATCCGCCGCCACCGGCACGCGGAGCACATCGAGATCGAGAACGAAACCGGCCATGGGATTGAGACTCCGCGCGGACGCCGGGTCCTGGGGCCCGCCATGACGCCCAAGAGCCCCGACACGCGAAGTCTAGCTCCGGTTTACGCGCCCCGCCGGTGGGGCGCGGCGGGGCGTCAGAAGCTCAGCCGCCAGGCGACGATGCCGGCGATGGCGAGGGCGAGAAACCCGATCAAGGCGAGGAAAACCGCTGACATCCGGCGGTACCGTCGGTCTCGACCGAGCCGCGACTGCGTCCACTCGAGCTCACCCTGCACGGCCATCAGCCGCTCGAAAAATCCCCGGCCAAAAAACCCGGCGTCGCCTCGTTCGCCGGGCGCCATCACAAAACAGCCAGCCAGAAGGGGGGGTGCCGCGTCGGCCACGAAGTCGACCGCCTTCTGGAGGT
>JBJTBO010000557.1:0-2558 GCA_046091445.1 Planctomycetaceae bacterium
CAACGTCGCCCAGGTCATCGACGCCACCGGCGAGGCCCTGCCCGACGTGCTCCTTCCCGAGGGCTTCACGCACTCGTTCGGTCCGCTCCGGAGCCGAGCCCGCGCGTGCGCCCGCGCGTCGCGGCGCCGGGTCGAGGCGCGGCGCGAGCTCCCCGCCGCGCGCCGCGTGCTGGCGGAGGCGCGCGGCTCGGTGGGCGGTGGGCGATCGGGTGCCGTCCCCACGGCGACGTCGCTCGAGCAGGCGGCCGAGCGCGCCTCGGTGCTGCGTCGCCGCCTCGCCGCCGGCGAACGCGCCGGCGAACTGGGTCGCGCCGTCGAACGTCTCGAGCATGAGGTGCGTGAGAGCCTCGCCGGCCAGTTGATCCCCGTGCCGTGGCTGGTCGCGCTGGGCCTGCTCTTCGTGGTCGGCACCGGGATGCTGCTCTCGGGACTGCTCCTGCCGGCCACCGTGACCGGATCGCTCTCCTACGCCCTCGCGGCCCTCGGCCTCGTCGGCACGGGTGTCTCCTCGGTGACGACCTGGTCGATCGATCGCACCGCATCGGCCCGACTGGACGCGGTGCGTCGGCAGCTCGAGATGGCGCGCACGCAGCGCGAGGAGGCGCTCGCCCAGTGCGCGGCGCTCGATGCCGGGCTGCCGGGCCCCGGCGCGGAATCGCTGGAGCGGCGGCTCGCCCAGGCCCAGGCCGAGGTCGATCGGCTCGAGCAGCTCGTCGCCCGGGAAGGCTCCGTGCAGTCGCTCGCCGAGCGGGTCGCACTCGCCGAGCAGGGACTGGCCGAGGCGACGGCCGCGCGGGCCGAGGCTCGCGCCCGGTGGCGCAAGGCGCTCGAGCAGCGCGGCCTGCCGCCGACGCTCACGCCGCGCGAGGTGCGGCAGATCGCCACGCACCGCACCACGCTGCTCGCGCTCGACGACGACCGCCGCCGGCTCTCCGACGAGGCGCGGACGAAGCGCGAGGAGGTCGCCGCGTTCGCCAAGCAGATCGACGACCTGCTCGTGGAGTGCGAGCTCGTCCCCGAGTCGACCCCCCTCGAACACCTGCGCCTCCTCGAGGAGCGGCTCGCCGCCGACAAGTCCGCCGTCAGGCGTCGCGCGCAGCTGACGCGGCGGCTGGAGCTCGCCCGACGGCGGCACCGCAACGCCCTCCGCCACGTCCACGTCGCCGAGCGCGCCGTCCGCGAGTTTTTCGCTCGCTGGGGTGTCGAGACCGAGGAGGCGTTCCTCGCGCGTGTCGATCGCCGGGCCGAATACGAGCAGGCCCGCCTCGAGGCGGACACCGCCGAGGCGACGTGGCGCGACGCCCGTCGTCGCACGGTCGAGCCGGCGGAGATCGACGCCTGGCTCGCGGAGGTCGGGGCCGTGCCACTCGAGCGGCGGCTCGCGGCGGCCCCCGCCGTCACCGCGCGGCATCGGGCCGCGCTCGCCGAGGGGGAGCGACGACGCGACGCGCTCGCCGCGCGGCTCCAGTCCGCCGCGAGCGACCGGATCACGGAAGGCGTCCAGGCCGAACTGGCGAGCGTCGAGGAGCAGCTCGGCCGCCAGTGGAAGCGGCGCCGGGTGCTGGAAAGGGCCCGCCTGCTCCTCGAACAGACCCGCGCGGCCGTGGCGCGCGACCATCAGCCGCCCGTGCTGCGCGAGGCCTCACGCTGGCTCGCCCGGCTCACCGATGGCCGCTATGCACGCATCACGACCGCGATCGACGAGGCGCGTCTGGAGGTGCACGAGCAGGATGGCACGCTCTGGAACCCCGAGCGGCTCAGCCGTGGCACCCGCGAGCAGGTGTTCCTCGCCCTGCGGCTGGCGCTCATCCGCGACCTCGGCCGCCACGACGTGAGCCTGCCGCTGGTGATGGACGACGCCCTCGTGAACTTCGACGACCAACGGGCGCCGCTCGCGGCCCGCGTGCTCGTGGAGTTCGTCGCGGAGCAGGCGGCCGGCAGGCAGATGCTCGTGCTCACCTGCCACCAGCACGTCGCGCGGGTCTTCCACGAGGCTGGCGGACACGTGCGCACGTTCGCCGATCCCAGGCCGATCTGGGGTCGCGCACCGCAGCCCCGCGTCGCCGCACCGGTCGTCGCGCTGCCGCCGCAGGAGCCGCCCGCTCCCGCGCCGGTCGTGGTCCCCGCCCCGGTGCGCGTGCCGTCTCCGGACGTCTGGCCGGCCGAGGCGTTCTTCTTCGGACCGAATCCCGGCTACTCGCCCAGCGCGAGGAACGGTGGAGGATCCGTCGTCCGCGCCCAGCCCGCGGCTGCCGCCCTGCGGGCACCGAGACGGCTCCCGCGTCGTCACGCGGCACGGCCGCGCAACCAGCGTCGCTGACGGCCCGCGGGGGATTCGCGCATCGGCCCGCCGAGCCGGCGCCCGGTTCGCAGCGGGCTCAGTCGCATCGTCATCGCGTGTCTCGTGTGCCGACGCGATCCGCCTCAGACCTTGACGAAGCCCTCGTCGATGTCCCGCAGGTAGCGCTGTCGCATCGTCTGCAGCAGGAGGCCGAGGTAGGCGTTGGCGCCCAACGACAGGAACAGGGCGATGAGGCTGCCGATGAGCCAGCCCCACG
>JBJTBO010000558.1:0-5929 GCA_046091445.1 Planctomycetaceae bacterium
CGGAAAAGCTCATGCGCTTTGACACGAAATACGATACAGGTATTATGATTCAGGTATTGTGTGCCGCACATCATCCCGAGGAGGTGCCATGACCTACTCCGTCACCATCCGCTGCGTGTCGTCGACCGAGACGCCGGGCGACCGGCTCAGGAACCTCACGGCGGCCAGCCCCTTCCGGATGCGCGACCTCGCCCCGGCCGGGCACGGCCTGTGGACGTTTCGTCTGGAGCCGGTCCGCCGGGATATGCCGGTGGGATTCGGCAAGGTGGCCGAACTGCTGGTCCTGCTGGCCCGGGAGTTCGAGGTGCACGCCGTGGGACGCGCGACGGGCGGCACGCTCGCAGCGGCCTCGTGAACCGGACGGCCGGACCTCACGCTTTGCCCAGTCCGACCGGGAGGCAACGATGAAGCGGCATCCAGTGACGGTGATCCCGGGGGACGGGATCGGGCCGGAGTGTGTCAACGCCACCGTCGACGTGATCAACGCGACGGGCGTCGGCATCGAGTGGATCGAACGACACGCGGGCGAGCGGGTCTTCAAGCAGGGCATCGCGTCGGGCGTGCCGCAGGAGACAATCGACTCGATCAGCCAGACACGGACGGTGCTCAAGGGCCCGCTGGGCACCCCGGTGGGCTTCGGCGAGAAGTCCGCGAACGTGACCCTGCGAAAGCTCTTCGAGACGTTCGCCAACATCCGTCCGGTCCGCGAACTGCCCGGCGTCGTGACGCCCTATACCGGGCAGGGCATCGACCTGGTGGTCGTGCGCGAGAACGTGGAGGACCTCTACGCCGGCATCGAGCACATGCAGACGCCCGGCGTGGCCCAGTGCCTCAAGCTCATCAGTGGCAAGGGCAGCGAGAAGATCGTGCGACTGGCCTTCGAGTTCGCCCGGTCCGAGGGACGCGGGTCCGTCGCCTGTGCGACCAAGTCGAACATCATGAAGCTCACCGAGGGGGAGCTGAAGCGGACCTTCGAGCGGATCGCGCCGGAGTACCCCGACATCCGGTCGTGGCACGTGATCATCGACAACTGCGCGCATCAGCTCGTCAAGAAGCCGGCGCAGTTCGACGTGATCGTGACGACGAACATGAACGGCGACATCATCAGCGACCTCACCTCGGCGCTCGTCGGCGGCCTCGGCTTCGCCCCCTCGGCGAACCTCGGCAACGGCATCGCGATCTTCGAGGCGGTGCACGGGTCGGCGCCGAAGTATGCCGGCAAGGACGTGATCAACCCGACCGCCGTGCTGCTCAGCGGCGTGATGATGCTCAAGCACCTCGGCGAGTTCGCCGCGGCCGCCGACATCGAGCACGCGGTGCTGGTCACGCTCACGGAAGGCCGGCTGACCGGCGACGTCGTCGGATACGAGAAGGGCGTGCGGACCTCGGACTACGCCAAGGCCGTGATCGCGAACCTCGGCCGTCGTGCGGAGGGGTGGACCGTCCGCGCCGGCAAGCCGATCCGCATGCCGGAGGTGAGCCGCTCACCGGTCTTCCGCACCGCGCGGTCGAAGGACGTGGTCGGTGCGGACATCTTCGTGGAGAGCGGCCTCGATCCCGCCGCGCTCGGCACGTCGCTGGAGGCCATCGCGGCCGCCACCCCCCTCACGCTCAAGATGATCTCCAACCGCGGCACGAAGGTCTATCCCGACGGCAACCCCAACATCGACTGCGTCGACCATCATCGCTGCCGGTTCATCAGCCGCAGCGGCGCGCCGATCCGGTTCGACGACGCCCTCGCGCTGGCCCGGGCGGTCAACGAGACGCACGAGGTCTGCCACATCGAGCGCCTCCTGAAGATCGACGGCGCCGACGGCTTCACGAAGGCCCAGGGCGAGGATTGACGAACGCCTCGCGCGGATCGTCGGGGCCTCATCGGGCATCGGCGACGTACTTCCGCGAGGGGACCGCGTTCCCTCACGGCGCAGTCGTCGCACCGGGCGTGCCGGCGCGTTTGTCCTCGCCACCGGCCGCGCCGCCCGCCGGGCTCGACCCGTCCTGCGCCGCGGTCCCGTCGGGGGCCGGCACCCGGACGAGCAGCATCTGTTCCACCTTGCCGCCATCCCGATGCACGAGGACGGTCGTCTGGTCCTTCGTGAGATTGACGAGCCCCGCCTCGTAGACGGGCGTGGAGCGATCCCCGATCGTCCACGCCGCCCGCTGGGTCTTCTTGTCGACCTTGCCCGTCACGTGCTGGGTCGCATCGGCGACCGCGTCGTAGTAGCTGCCACGGAGCAGGCCGTTCCGGTCGATCGCGAGGCTGAGGAACGTGCTCGTGTCGGTCTCCTCCGCGCGGGCGACGGCGAACACGCCGAGCGACCGCCACTGGTCGTCGGCGGCCACCTTCGCGTCGGCACCGCCCGACGCCGCGAGCGAGGACGCCTGGGCGGCGTCCTCCGCCGGCGTGCCGACGAGCGCTCCCTGCGCGTAGACGCCGTCGTCGCGGTACTGCACCGTCGTGCCGTAGTCGTAGGCCACGGGAGCGGCCGCATAGCCGCCCCAGCCGGCGAGATCGCCCCACGCGAGCCCCGCGAACATGCCGATCCCGAGGCCCCAGCCGAATCCGCCCCACCATCCTCCCGGCCACCAGGCCGGGAAATTGCGTCCATACCAGCCGCGATCGCCGTACCAGTCGCGCGCCCGCACGCTGCGACGGATCGCGTCGCCACGGTCGGCGAGACGGTTCATCGAGTAGGGCCGCACGGCATCCCGTCCGACGCCGGCTCGCCCAGAGCCCGCCGCGATCCTCTGGAAGTCGGCACGCGACAACTCGCCCGCGCCGGCGAAGTGACCGGCCCCGCCGGCCCGCGCCATGTCGGCCCGGGCACCACCGTCGAGCGACCTTCCGCCATCGAGGCCGCGGCCGGCATCCAAGCCGCGCCCGCCATCCAGTCCGCGCCCCCCATCGAGCGGCCTGCCGCCGTCGAGCCCACGGCCACCCTCGATCCGTCCTCCACCGAAGTCCTGCCCGCCGAAGCCGCCTCGTGGCATCGAGGACATTCCGCCCATGGGCGCGCCCCGATAGCCCCCCATGCCGCCGTCATAGCCGCCCATGTGACCGCCGCCGCCATACCCGCCCATGTGACTGCCGCCGCCGAAGCCACCCATGTGCCCACCACCGCCGCCGTGCGCGTGCGCCCGGCCCGGTGCGACGATCGCGGGACCGAGCGCCTGCACACCCGCACTCAGGAGCGCAACCATCGCCCAGGGGCGTCCGCGTCCCGCCTTCAGCCATCGCATGCGCTGCATCTGCATGTTCCTCACGTGGTTCGCCGCTTCCGGCGATCTCCTCTCGAGCACCATGTCCGTCGTCGGCAGCCCGGGGCGATTCGCCTCACGGCACCCGCCTGTAGTGCAGCGGGGCCCCATCGGCCACCGGCATGCCGTCGATCGACCGCTCGATCGCGTGGATCGTCAGCCCGTCAGCCCCCTGCGGCGTGATCACCTGCACCCACGCCGTCGCAGTGGCCGCGGCATCCTCGGAGGGCACGCCGACGAACGTGACGTGCAGCGTCGTGCCGTCGGACTGCACGACGCCCTCGCCCCGCGCGCCGGTCGAATCGAACACCCACGACCGCACCGCCCCCGAGCCCCGATCCGCATGGATGAGCATGAGCGAGTCGGTCACCGTGCCGTCCTTGGGACGCAGCGAACCCCGCGCGATCAGGCAGGAGCCGCCGAGGCCTCGCTCGACCGTGAGCTCCGCCGTCCCCGCGTCCCCCGCGTCGGACCGCCATGTGCCGACGAGCCAGCCGAGGTCGGCCAGGGCGGCCGCGTGGCTCGGGGCGACGACCGATTCCGTGAGCCGCCAGGTGCCGGCGTGCAGCACCCGCAGGCTCTCGAACCGCGACACGACCGGCACGGCCCCCTCCCGCTCGGTGAAGCGCATCACGCCCCGCACGCGGGCCAGGGGCTCGGCCAGCACCTCGACGCTGCCGATCTCGATCGCGAGGCGGGCCTGCGGATGCCGCTCGAGCCAGCCCCGGATCGACCCGACGATGGCGGCCCGACCCTCGACACGCGACGCCCCTTCGACGAGCTCGGCCCTCTCCGTCCACTGCTCGGCGAGGGCCGCAAAATCCCTCGAGTTGTACGCCTCGACATAGGCCGCCGAAGCCGTGTGCACCGCGTCGACGACGCCGGCCGGCTCCGCGCCCGCCGCAGGCGCCGCCATCAGCAACATGAGCAACATGAGCAGCATGCGCAGCATGCGCGACGCGACGAGCATCCCCACGACGCGCCCGGCACCGGCCGGCCCGTGCACCATCCCGGCCGCCCCTCGGCGTCCCGCGCCCCGGTGGCTCGCCCGTCGCTCCTGCTCTCGATGCATCTGCCCGCTCCTGCAACGTTCGTCCACGGCCGCGCCCTCGCGCTGGCTCTCGAGGAGCATACGCCTCCCGGCCACTTCGTGCACCGATCGGGCCCGGGTCCGGTCGCGACGTCCGTGCGGATCATGCGAGGGTCGGTGCACCGACTGCAGGACCGGGCGGGCGGCATTCCGATGACGAGATCGTGTGCCGGTCCCTGCAACGGAGATCATCGACTCCTCATGCACACGTTCCTGCGGGCTGCCCTCGTCGTGGCGGCCATCTGCCCCGCCGCGCACGCCTCGGCGGCGGGCGGTGGGTTCGACCCTCGCGTGGTCACGTTCGGTGCGGCCCGCGAGCAGCTGCAAAGCACCCCGATCACCGACCGGCCGTACCGGCCGCTGCACGTCTACGGCAACTCGGTCCGGCGCAGGCATGAACGCGCCGCCACCTCGCGGCCCTCGCCGTCGCGCCCCCGCCCCAGCTCGTCGCAGCGGTAGTCGGAAACGGCTTCGCGTGCGGCGAACGGCCGGGAGATCGGTCTTGCTCGGCGGGCCGTCGGCTGCCACCCTCCGCGCCACATGGGCCACCTCGGCATGAGCCGTGGGCCCCGGCATCGCGGATCGTGGAGGGTTCGATGCGCACGCTGCTGCTTCTGGGCTTCGTGGTCGGCGGCCTCATCGTCGCCGGAGCGATTCACATCAGTCGATCGGGTGACGAGATCGACATCTCCGTCGACACGAAACGGGTCAAGGCCGTCGCCGACGAGGTCGTGCAGGAGGGCGAGGCCGTGCTCCAGACGGCCGGGCAGCCCGCCTCGGCCACGACCCGCTGACGGTCCCAAAGCGTCCGTCGTCGGCGACGGGCGTCACGCGGGCGAGGCCGTGCACGCGGTATTCCTGGCCGTCGGGCCAGCCGAAGCAGCGCCGTCGTGTGCGGAGCATCGATCCGGCGAGGAAGACGGTGCCGTCGTCCACGCGGAACAGCGTCCCGACGGCGACCGCTTCGACGAAGACGCGCCCGCCGGCATCGCGGTCATGCCGGCTCAGCGCGAGGAGCAGATCGCGGTCGCTGCACGTCGCCGCACGCGGCCGCGCACGCGACCGCGCGAGCGCCTGCCGCACGTCGTGCGGGAGCACGGCGGTCGTCACGAGTGGCTCGAGCCGCTCCGCGTAGGCGCGCTGCCATTCGTGTCCGTGCGGCCGGGCCGGTCGCCGTCCCCGTCGGTCCCAGGCATCGACATGCGCCACCTCGTGCACGAGCGTGGTGAGCAGCGCGTAGGGATTGAGATCCGCATTGAGCGAGATGCGATGGACCCGCACCTGTCGTCCGGGTGGCCGATGGTCGCCGAGGATGCTGCGGCGCGGGCGTGCGAGCCGCAGGAGCAGGTCGTCGCGATCGAGCAGCCGCGCCACATAGTCGAGCACGCCCGGGGGCAGGAGCGGGGCGAGGAGGTCGAGGCTGCTTCGTCCGGGCATGAGGCCCGTGCACGTCGGCCCGCCGCGTGCGAGCGTCTCAGGCATCGGCCGGATCCTCCCCGGGGCGACGGGCCGTGCCCGCCCCACGTTCGCCCCCGCCCGGCGCACCGACGCCGGACCCCGGGATCACGAGCGCGGGCACCG
>JBJTBO010000559.1:0-4315 GCA_046091445.1 Planctomycetaceae bacterium
CGAGCGAGGCCCTCGTCGGACGACGGCCGGAAGCCCTGCGCGCCCTCGAGCACCTCGGCGCCCACCACGCGGACCGGTCGTGGGCCGACGTCGCTGACAACCTCGCCCGCGCCGCGATGCCGGGGAGCAGTTCGTCGATCCGCTGTCGTGCCGAGGCGACACGCTCGACGAGCGCGAGGACGTCGGCGGCGATCCGTTCGGCACGCTCGAGGTGCGCGGCGGCCGCTTCGGGCTCGCCGGCGTCGAGCAGCTGGGCCGCCAGCGCGCACTCCGCGCGGGTGGTCTCGAGCTGCTCGTCCGGGTTCGCGCCCTGGTCGGTGAGCAGCCACCCCTCGGCCCGACGCTGCCGCACCCGGGCCTCGGCGGCGTCGGCCTGGGCGATCGCCCGCTGCCTCCGGTCGTCGGCCTCCTCGATCGCCTCGAGCCGGCCATTCAGGTCGGCGAGCGCGGCCGACGCATCCTCGAGCCGGCCTCGTGCGGAAACGGGGTCCGACTCGAGCTCACCTGCCGCCTGCGTGCGGGCCCGGGCCACCTCGGCGAGCGGCGCCTGGAGCGATCCGGCGGATCGCCCCCGCGTCGCGAGGGCCGCGAGCGATTCGGTCGTCGTCGCCGTCACCGAGTCGAGCTCGGCGAGGAGCTCGCGCGCCCGCTCGTGTGCCGCCTCGAGCGTGTCGAGCGGTGCGCGGCACTCCCCGGCCACGTCCGCGAGCGGTGGCCGAGCCTCGGCCGAATCGAGCAGGCGGAGCGCCTCGTCGGCGGACGACGTCCCGAGGAACCACTCGCCATCGACGTGCTTCTGTGCCCGTTCCCACACGTCCATGAGCCCGAGCCAGCGTTCGCGGTAGCGACGGATCGATCCCTGCACGGAGTCGTAGACGGCGCGGGTCTGACCCTCCATCGGCGTGACGTAGTCGGGGTCGGTGTGTGGCAGCATGCGGTGCCGCTCCTGCTGCTCGTCGAGCAGTTCCGAGAGGCCGACGACCTCCGTCTTGAACGTCGCGAGTTTCTGGCGGGCCTCCCGAAGCCGCCGGGAGTGCCTGGCCCACTGCACCGCGAGGGCGCCGAGGGAACCGGCGACGGCGAATCCCGCGATGCCGAGCGGCAGCGTGCGGGTGCGGAACACGCGGGCCGCCTCGACGCGGCGCTTCGCATCGGCCGCACGTGCGGTGATCAGCCGTTCGGTCGCGGTGACCAGGTCCGCGAGCCCCTCGGCGTACAGCCCATCCTTGGCCCGCGGCACGAAGACGCGCGAGATCAGCTCCCGCTCCACCGTGCCCGTGTCGAGTCCGCTCGTGACCTCGACGCCGTAGGGCACCTTCATGGCGACCGAGCGGCCCTCGACGTCGAGCAGGATCGCGATGTCGGTCGCCGGGTCGAAGTCCGCCGTGCCGCCGCTCCCCGGTCGGTCGCGCCAGCGATCGAGGACCGCGTCGAGGGCGCTGCGGGCCTCGGCGCCGTCGCCAGCCGAGCCGACGACGATCACCCGGTAGTCCCGTCCACCGGCGCGTGCCACCTTCGCGACCGCCTCACGCCCCGGGTCGAAGGTGTCGGCGACACCCGAGACCACGACGCGCTGCCGATCGGCCTCCGAGAGCGGTTCGTCCGCGGTGACGAGGTGCGGCAGGGCGGCCGAGGCGAGCACCAGTCCGGCCAGATGTGCGGCAGACCGCACGGAGCGACGATGGGTTGGCAGCATGGCGCGTCGACGGGGCGAGAGAAGGGAGATCGGGGGTGTCGAGGCAGTGTAGCGGTCGCGACACCCGTCGTCGCGACGCCTCACACCCGCGCGGCGCCGCTCTCCGATGCGGGGTCGATGACACAGGGTGTGCCGATCGCCGCGGCCAGGTCGCGGGCGGCCGCGAGCGTGTCGGCGGCGCCGGCGGCGAGAATGACCGTCGCCCCGAAGCCCCGAGCCTCCGCGGCAAGCGCGGCGATCGCCGCCGTGTCCGCCTCCCCCTCCCAGAAGCGCACGCGGTGCGGCCGTCCGGCCCCCTGCAGGCGCCGTGCCCAGTGCGGGGCCGCGGCGGCGATCGCGGCGTTGTCCGCCAGCACGAGGACCGGCCCGGTGCCACCCGCGGCGCGGAGCCGCGCGTCGAGCAGATCGGCGTCGGATTCGTTCAACGCGCCGTGCATCACCGTTGTCCCGCGCGCGGTGTCGTCACGGCCCCCGCCGGCTGGGTCCGCGGCGCGCGGTCGTGATGCCGCCCCTCACCGCAGCGCCCGATCGAGAAACGCACGCGTGCTCTCCTGAATCGTCTTCCCGGCGAACGGCTGGTCGAGCGGCAGCGTGTGACCACCATTCTCGATCCTCACGAGCACGGCCTCGACCCCGACCCGCCGCGCGGCGGCCGCGATCGCCTCCGACTGGGCGAAGGGAACCGTGCGGTCGGCCGTACCGTGCACGAGCACCATCGGCGGATCACCCGCGCGGATCGACGTCTCCTGCCCGTACATCCCGCCCCACAAGGCGACCACCGCCCGGGGGCGGTGCGGCATCCGCTTCGTCCCGTACGTCGCGAGCAAGGCCGTGATGGCACCCGCCGACCCGCCACCGACCGCGATCCGATCCGGATCGACCCCGTAGGTGGCCGCGCGTTCGACGACATGGGCCACCGCACGGCCAAGGTCCTCCTGGGCGGCGACCATCGCCTGTTCGAGCGTGGCACCCGGTCCGAGATCGCCGCGGAGCCGGTAGTCGATGTCGAAGGCGACGAACCCGTGTGCGGCGAGGTGACGGGCGAGCTGCCCGGTGTAGCCGCCCTTCGCGCCTCCCGTGAAGCCTCCCCCGTGTACGAGCACGACCGCGGGGCAGGGCTCGTTCCCGGCGGCGCGGTGGACGTCCAGCCTGAGCGATCGGCCGCCGACGGATGCATACTCGACGTTGGTGGTGATCGACGGCTGACCGCAGGCTCTCGACGTCGTGAGGCCGATGCCGGGAATGAGCGTGCCGAGGAGCACGAGCGTACGGAGCGGCGTCATCATGTCATCAGCCTCGTCCGGTTCATGATGTCCCACGGCGGGGCTCGTGCGCCCCCCCGGGCGCCGCACCGTCCGACGCCGTAAGCCTAGCGGGCGTCGCGGCACGCGGAGAGGGCGCGCCAGCGGCCGCGATGGCCTCGGCGATCCCTGTCGCGGCACGCGCAGCGTCACCGTCGCCCTGCTCGAGGAGGCGGGCGGCGACGTGACAGTGCACGACATGCCCGTCGAGATCGGTCGCGGGAGGATCGATCGTGCGGCAGGCCGACTCCGCGAGCGGACAGCGGGGGTGGAAGCGGCAGCCGGCCGGCGGGTGCGACGGGCTGGGCACGTCGCCCACGAGCACGATGCGGCGGCGGCGCCGCGTCGGATCGACGTGCGGCACGGCGGAAAACAGGGCGTGTGTGTAGGGGTGGAGGGGCGCCCGGGCGAGCTGGTCCGTCGAGCCGTGCTCGACCACGCGGCCGAGGTACATCACCGCCACCTCGTCGGCGATGTGCTCCACCACCGACAGGTCGTGCGAGATGAAGAGGTAGGTGAGCCCGAACTGTTCGCGCAGTTCGACGAGCAGGTTGATCACCTGCGCCTGGATCGACACGTCGAGCGCCGACACCGGCTCGTCGAGGACCACGAACTCCGGCTCGAGGACCAGCGCCCGCGCGATCGCGATCCGCTGCCGCTGGCCGCCGGAGAACTCGTGCGGGTAGCGTTCGAGGGAGGCGGCGGGCATGCCGGTGCGGTCGAGCGCCGAGCGCATCCGCTCGGCCCGGGCCGCCGCGTCGCCCAGGCCGTGGATGACGAGACCCTCCTCGAGAATCGCGCGGACGGTGAGCCGGGGATTGAGCGAGCCGTAGGGATCCTGAAAGACGATCTGCATGCGGCGGCGGAGGCGGCGCAGGGCGGCGCCGTTGGTCGCGAGGACGTCCTCGCCGGCGAAGCGGATGGTGCCGGCGGTCGGCTCGACGAGCCGCAGGATGCTGCGCCCCACCGTGGTCTTGCCGCAGCCGCTCTCGCCGACGATCCCGAGCGTGCGGCCGCGGGAGAGATCGAGGTTGACGCCGTCCACCGCCCGCACCGCACCGACCGTGCGGCGCAGCAGGCCGCGTCGGATCGGAAAGTGCGTCTCGAGGCCGCGCACCTCGAGGATCGGCGGCTCTCCGTTGCGGGCCGTCATGCTCCCCCTCCGTCGCGCTCGTCGGCGGGAGGCCCGAGGGCTCCGGCGTAGTGGCAGCGGACGAAGTGACCCGGTTCGATTTCGCGCAATTCCGGCATGGCGACCGCACAGTCGGCCGTCGCGGCGGACGGCGGCAGCGTGCCGGCGCCGGGCGGCCGACTGTGC
>JBJTBO010000560.1:0-3586 GCA_046091445.1 Planctomycetaceae bacterium
GCCGAACTCGGTCGCCTGCGTCGGGAGCGATACGTCTTCACCAGGCGCACGCTCCTGGCGTTCATGTCCCTCGTGGCCGATCGCGTGCAGGGTGGAGCCGCCGTCACGCGGGCCGTGCGGGACGCCATCGATGCGGTGTACGTGCAGCGGGTGCAGCCCGGTCCTGATCGCCAGGCCGTGCGGACGGCGCTGCGATCCGTCGGGCTCGGAACGGACATGACCGCGGCGAACGGTGCATGCTGATGGATGCCGCCGCCGACGCGATGCCGACGCGTGACGTCGCCATCGATGGGGACACGACCGCCTTCATCGAGGAACTCACCGGCCTCGTGCGCCTCGGGGCGCGGCGGGGCGATCTCGTCGTGCACGCCGGCGAGCCGGGGTCCGCCTGGTCCTTCGACTGGGCCGCAGGGGTGATCACGGTCGACCCCGACGATCTCCGGTCGCTCGCCCCCGACCTGTGCCGTGGGCTCGCGCTCCACGAGGCCGCGCACGCGGCCGTGACGGTGCTGCATGAGCTCCTGACACGAGACGTGCTCGAGCGGCTCATGCCGCTCCTCAACGTCGTCGAGGACATTCGCATCGAGGTCTGGATGCGCGCCCGATTTCCCGGCGCGGCCCCGTGGATCCGGGCCTACTACGACGTCTTCTACGGCGTCTGCCGCCGGCAGCCGCCGGCGAGGTCGCGACAGGTGCAGTTCCTCCGTGGCATTCTCGAACTCTGGTGGTACGGGGCCGTCACGGTCGGCACGGCGTCGGACGTGACCGGGGCGCTCGATGGCTGTCGCGATGCGGTCGCCGCGGCCGTGGCCTGCCAGCCCCCCACCGACGATGACCGGGGGGGCGTGCGCGCCGCCCAGCGGTCGATGTGGGACATCGTCCGCACGCAGATCGTGCCCGTCTGGGAACGGTTGGTGGCGCTCGACCGTCGCGATGGGCTGGGGCGTGTCGCGGCCGAGGAGACGCGTGCATTCCTGAGGCAGACGGGATGCCCTGCGGGCCGCGCACGCCCGGTTGCACGCATGCTGCGACCGACACCGCGAGGTGCCCGACGACGTGCCGGCAGGCCGTCGTCCGGCAGGCGACGCCGATCGTGCCGCCCCGCGGCGGATACCGCGGCGGGTGAACGAGGCGATGCGTACCTCGAGGCGTGGAGGCGGATCGCAGGGGTGGCCGACCGCGTGGGGGACGAGCTGCTGCGACGTCTCGTGCCCGAGCAGCGGCTCCGCTGGACGACGGGCCACCCGAGCGGCGCGCGGCTCGACCTGCGACAGGCGGTTGCATTCGAGGCGGACCGCAGCCGGTACCGCTCGCTCTGGAGCCGGCCCGTCCTGCCGGTGCGTCGTGACCCGGCGGTGCTGCTGCTCGTCGATCGCTCGGGTTCCATGACGGACGGGGAGCGCATGCGGCACGCCTTCGACGGGCTCGTGCTCCTGGTCGAGGTCTGCAGGCGGGTCGGCGTCCCGGCCGCCGTCTGGTCGTTCGCCTCGCGCTGCCGAGAGGAACTCGCGTGGGAGGCGCCGCTCGACACGGCCACGCGACGACGGCTGGGAAACCTGCCCGCGTCCTGCGACGGCATGACCCGGATGGCGCCCGCGCTCGATGCCGTGCGCACGGCGCTCGCGCGTCGTCGGGGCGTCCCGAAACTCCTCTTCGTGCTCAGCGATGGTGAACCGGACAACGCCGCCGCCACCACCGCGGCCGTGCGCCGGCTCGACGAGAGCGGCATCGGCACGATCGGCCTCGGCCTCGGTGCCGATACGGCGGGCCTGTCGCGCTACTTCCCGCGCTCCGTCACCGGAATTCCTCCCGCGCGGCTCGTCGACCATCTCGGCGGCCTGCTCGAATCGACGCTCGCCGTCCTCCCGCGCGGCCGCTGACCACGATTCGGCCGTGCGCGGTGACGCCCGGACCACGGCCGAAGCGCCGGGACCGCACGACCGTAGAGAAGGCAGCACCCAGCCGACCCACGACACACGACCGGAGGACACGCCCATGCCGACCAGCATCGACGAGGTGAAGGGGTTTCTCGACGAATACGAATTGCGCTACATGGTCGATGAGTCGGCCGGCGTGATCCTCATCGGCTTCGGCTGCGATCCCGACGAGACGACGTACCGCGACAGCGACGGCGATGCCCATGTGAAAGTCGTCATCGAGGTGATGGAGGAGGGGAGTTTTCTGCGGGTCGCGGCCCCCTTCGCCTGGAAACTCGATGCCTGCATCCACCGCGCGGCCGTGCTCGGCGTCCTGCCGGCCCTGCAGGGCCGATACAAGATGCTGCGGTTCGACCACGACCCGCAGGACGGCGAGCTGCAGCCGAACGTGGAACTCGCCCTGGAGGATGCGTCGCTGACCTCGGATCAGTTCCATCGTGCCGTGCAGGCGGTTCTCCGCGGCATCCAGCGGTTCGACCCGGTGATCCGTCGTGCCATGCAGACGGGAGAGGTGGCGCTCGAGATCCTCGAGGAGCGCACGCGACGCACCTCGTCCGCCAGGCGCCTGGCCGCGTTGGAGGAGGAGGCCGGCGGCAGCGAGGAGCTCGCCCGGGTGATCTCGGGTGAAGGGCCGGCCGTGGATGACGACGAGGCGAAGGCCATCTTCGACCGCATCTTCGGCATCGGCGGGGAGGCGACGGAGCCGCGTGCCGGTGACGGCCGGGATGGCGAGCCGGGCGGCGTCGATCGTGGAGACGACGACGGGGAGGACGGCGAGGCTCGGAAGGCCGGATGACGCAGGGCGCCCTGACGCGCGGGACGATCCGGCGCGTAGAGGGAGGAGGCGAGGCCGGATCACGAACGCACGACGACACCCAGAGGAGGCACGAGCATGGCGAAGACACTCGAGGACATCGAACTGATCCTGACGGGCCACGGGTATCCGTGTCGCCGCGACCGGGATGCGTGCGTGAAGACGGAGATTCCGACCCGGGCCTACAAGAACGTGGCGGGGGCGCGGTCGATCACGGTCCACCTCGCCTTCGACCAGGCGAACGGCTGCCTGACGGTCGATGCCCCGTGGGCGTTCGACAGTCGCCTGGCCACGCACAAGGAGGCGCTGTACGCCTGCCTCATGGCGGCATCGGCCGAGACGCCGCTCGTGAAGACGCAGCTCCATCCGGCCGACGGCGAGGTGCGGCTGCGGGTCGATCACTTCGCCGGCACCGACGGCGTGCCGGCCGAGGGCGTGCTCAAGTCGCTGTCCCTGATCCCCGTGTTCGCGGATCGCTGGTATCCGCACATCAAGGACGCGATGGAGAAGGGCGACTTCGACCCGAGCAAGCCCGCGAAGTCGGAACCCGAGTCCCCGAGGACCTCGCTCGTCGCGGTCTGCGAGCGGGCCGGTGGCATCAACAGGGTGAAGTCCCTCCTGCGGATCCGTTCGCGCGATCGACGCGATGACGGGACCGGGTGACCGCCGCGGCGGTCACGGGCTTTTGGATGCGGGTGCCGGCTCGGGCGGCGGGAGCGCCGCGAAGATGTCCCAGCGGCGTTCCACCGCGGCGGCATCCGGGATCCCGTCGTGGACCCAGAGGGCGTACCGCAGCCGCAGCGTGTCGCCGTCGGCCACCGTCACGGGATCATCG
>JBJTBO010000561.1:0-3181 GCA_046091445.1 Planctomycetaceae bacterium
CCACTGGCGATCCACGCGGAGAGCAGCCGTTTCTGCCCGTCGGACAGCGGCTTCTTCACCTGCGGCGGCGGCATGACCACGGCCGGGTCGTCCGAGAAGATGCGGTCGAGGACGACGCTTGAATCGGGGTCTCCCGGCACGATCGCGCCGGCCTCGATGGCGACGTCCCGGCGATCGAGGCGCAGGTCCGCCTGCCGGGCGGCACTGTCGGCGCCATGACAGGAGAAACAGTGCTCGACGAGCAGCGGACGGATGTCGCGGTTGTACCGCGGGGCGTCCTCGGAAACCGGGGCCGGGCGACCATCCTGCGCGAGGGCGGCGCGATCGTGCGGGCGCACGCCGGCGAGGGCGAGCAGGACCACGATCACGGCGGACACGTGGGCGCGGGGACGGGCGACCGAGAGGCGATCCCGGGTGGCACCCCGGTGCTGCGGGCACGAACGGACCATTGAACGCATGGCGAACTCCTCGTCGCCGACACACCGCGACGCTCGTCACGGCATTCGGCAAGGGACCACAAGGAACCCGGCGTTGCGCTCCGCCGAATCGATCACGAACAGAAAACGGCCCCTCTATAGATAGCACGGCGCGGCCGCGTCGGCCATCGTCCGGCGCGTGTCCGGACGGTGGAGGAGCGGGCGTCGCGACGGGGTTTTGGCTCTTTTCCCGGGCTTGCTCGGGTGGGGCGGCACGGTCGGATCGCTCGTGTGCAGGTGGCTGCGGATAGACTTCCGCTCCCGCCGTCATGGCGGCTCGTGTAACGGCATCGTTTCCGCCGCGTTGTTTCCGAGGGCCCCGCCCGGTGCCGGCGGAGCGGACCTGTGGGCGCCCTCCTCGTGGAGAACACCCTGTGTCTCGTCCGTACCCGTTTCCGGACACGTGGCGCGGTGCCGCGGTCGTCTGTTTCGTCGTGGGAGCCGCGCTCGTGAGCCGTCATGGGTGGACCGACGAGGGCGTGCCGGCGGGACCGCGCGCCGGGGCGTGGAAGGCGGTGCAGCAGGCGCTCGATGAGGGCAAGCCGAAAACCGCGATCGAGGCGCTGGCAGGTGTCGAGGCCGCGGCGACCACCGACCGTGCCTGGGCCGAGGCGGCACGGGCCATCGCGACGCGCGTGCTGGCCGAGACCATGGATCGACCCGAAGACGACCCCGAGCGCGTCGTGCGGCTCGCGGCGGCGAGCGCGGCGGCCCCTCCGGAAACCCGCGGCGTGCTCGAGGCGATCCGTGCCAACTGGACGTGGGGCTTCTACCAGCAGAACCAGTGGCGCTACCGGCAACGCACGCAGGGAGGTGCCGATCCGCAGGACGTGACGAAGATCGCCGAGTGGGATCTTCCGACGATCGTGGCCGAGATCCGTGCGCGATTCGCGGCGGCCGTCGGCCCCGAGGATGGGCCGGAGCGGAGGGCGCTCCAGGCACTCGCCAGTACCGAGTGGGATGCGATCATCGAGAAGGGCACGATGCCGGATGCCTACCGGCCGACGGTCTGGGACGTCGTCGTGCGTGATGCGCTGGAGTTCGCCGCCTCGGGCGAGCGTGGACTCGTGGCGCCGGAGGATGCGTTCGAGCTCGACGCCTCCGCGCCCGCGCTCGGCACGCCGGAAGAGTTCCTGGCGTGGCGACCAAGGGCGGACGAGTCGGTCACCGACAAGGACGCACCGATCCTCGAGGCGGCGGCGCTCTATCGGGATCTGCTCGAGTTCCACCGGGGCGACGCCGACAGGACCGCGCTCCTGGCCGCCGATCTCGATCGGATCCTGTGGGCCGGTGGTGCGGCCGTCGGCGAGGGTGTCGCCGAGCGTCGGGCGGCGGCCCTGCGGGCGTTCATCGAGCGGGCCGGCGACCACGAGACCGCCGCGCTTGCGACCTTTCATCTGGCGAGCCTCATCCGTGAGCAGGGCGACCTCGTCGAGGCCAGGGCGCTCGCGACCGCCGCGGTCGGGAGGTGGCCGGCCGGGGACGACCGCCCGCAGGCCGCGGGTGCGGCGATGTGTGCGAACCTCGTCGCCGAGATCGGATCACGGTCCCTGGAACTCGCCACGGAGCAGGCGTGGGCGGAGCCATGGCCCGTCGTGCGCGTCACCTACCGCAACGTCGCGCGGGTGCACCTGCGGGTGTGCAGGGCGGACTGGGAGGGACGGCTGCGCGCCGGCAAGCCGCATGCCGGCTGGATCGACGACGCGGACCGACAGGCGATCCTCGCGCTGCCCGCGCTGCGATCCCACCAGTCGGACCTGCCCGCGACCGACGATTACCACGCGCGGCACCACGACATCCCCGTGGGTGCGTCGCTCGATGCGGCGAACCTCGAGCCGGGCGCCTACTGGGTGATCGCCAGCCACAAGCCCGACTTCGGCGCCGAGGACAACGTCGTGGCCGTCACGCTCGTGTGGGTCACGCGGCTGGCGCTCGTGACGGAGCAGCAGCGACAGACGTTCCCCCGGGCCGATGGCCCGGGGGGCCGCGACGCGGCGCCTCCGCTCGCGGGACACGTCGTCGATCTGGCATCCGGCGAGCCGGTCCGCGGGGCGACGGTGCGACTCCTCATGCGCGAGCAGGAGCGGAACAGGCAGGGCTTCGCCGAGACCGGGAAGACGACGACGGACGACCTTGGCCGGTTCGCGATCGGGGCCGAGCAGGGGCGTGAACTCGTGCTCGTCGCGAGCGCGTCACGGGAGGGCCGGCGTCACGACGTCACGACCGGTCCGACGAACGTCTGGCGCAACGAACTGCCGCGCACCGCCCGCACGATCGTGCTCGTGACCGACCGCGGCATCCACCGACCCGGGCAGACCGTCTTCTACAAGGGCATCGCGACGGAGGCGGATCGAGCCGCCGCGCGATACGGCGTGGTCGCCGCCGCGGAGATGACGGTGGCGCTGCGCGACGCGAACGGCCGCGAGGTGGCGACGGCCACGCATACGACGAGCGCGAACGTGCCGGGGAACGTGCCGTTCGCGCTCGTCGGATGGGTGGGCGTCGCCACCTCGCGGCCGTGAGCGTCGCGCAGCGCGCCCGGGATCTCCGCGGGGGCGACCGCGCCGGATCGGGCGGCGGGTCGAGCGGTCCGTGCGGTTCCCGGTGTGGTGCCGCTGGTTCTTTCCCTGGCTGCCCTTCGACTCGGGCGCGCAGCGGATCGCACGCGGCACGGCCCGCACCGATGCCGACGGCGCCTTCACGAT
>JBJTBO010000562.1:0-4489 GCA_046091445.1 Planctomycetaceae bacterium
GTGCCATCGTCGCCACGGCCGCGTCGGGCACCTGCACCCCGTCGAGTACGCGCCGCAGGCCGATCGCGGCGGCGAGCGCGTCGAGCCGCGCCGCGAAGGCGTCGGCATCAGCCGTGCCGAAACCGAAGGCGCCCGCGAGCCGGGCGAAGTCGTCGCCGCGGGCGGCGGCAGCGTGACGCACCAGCGCCCCGACGAAGCAGCCCGTGATCACGCCGTGGGGCACGTGGAAGCGGCCGCCGAGCGGGAGCGCGAGCGCATGCACGGCGCAGCACGACGAGTTGGCGAACGCCATGCCGGCGAGGTGGGAGCCGACCGCCATCGCGTCGCGTGCGGCGCGATCGGAGCCATCGCGGCAGACGCGCTCGAGCGCCGACCCGAGGTGCCGCGCCGCCTCGAGCGCCAGGCCGCGCGAAAGCGGCGTGGCGACCGTGGCGACGAAGGCCTCGATCGCATGCACGCAGGCGTCCATGCCCGCCGCCGCCGTGACGTGCGCGGGGAGTGAGTCGGTGAGACCAGGATCGACGATCGCCACGTCGGCGAGGATCGCCGGATCGACGACCCCAACCTTGTTGCCGGTGGATGGGTCGGTGAGGATCGCGACGAAGGTCGCCTCGGAACCGGTGCCGGCGGTGGTGGGGATGAGGATCTTCGGCAGGCCCCTGCCGCCCGCCTTGCGGATGCCGACATAGTCGCGCGGCGCACCGCCGCGGCTAGCACACAGCGCCGCCACCTTGGCGGCATCCATCACGCTCCCGCCGCCGAGTCCGACGACCGCGTCGGCCCGGGCGGCGATCACCTCGGTCGCGAGCGTCGCCACGTCGTCGAGTGGGGGCTCAGCGGGAATGGCCGTCGAGATGCCGGCGAGGAGGCCGGCCTCGGCGAGCGGGTCGGCGACGCGCTCGAGAAGTCCGGCGGCCGCAACCCCCGCGTCGCTCGCCACGAACACCCGCCGCCAACCCCGTGCGACGGCCAGCGAGGCGACGGCCGCGCACCTTCCTCGTCCGGTGATCACCGTGCGGGGAAAGTGGTTTTCGTAGCCCTGCGAGATGTCGGCCATCGCTCCCGATTTCCGGGTACCAGCCCGAGGGTTCCGAGGTCCCTCGATCCCCCTGGACGGGCTCGCGGATGGTAGCAGATCGGTGCGAGCGGACGGTCAAAGGCATCTCTGCCGCACGCAGTCATGCGAATGCCATGTGTTGGGCTTGTCATTCCACGATCGGCTCGCTCGAGATGGCCACGTCATCGACGTAGAGCGTCGCGGGTCGGCCCTGCTCGTTGTAGGCGGTGATGCCCACCTCGAGGCTGTTGTAGATCGCGCTTGCCAGCACGAGGGTCCGCCCCCGGGTGTCGATGATCCTGTGATCGTCCTGCCATGCCTCGATCGTACCGTCTTCGGCATCCGTCAGCCCGAGGTGCACTCGCAGTCGTACCCAGCGGCCCCTCGGAAACTCGATTTCTTCTCCCCGGGGCTGGCGATAGCCGGGGTTGCCGAGCGACTTGAGCTGAAGGCCGACGTGCCGACCGTCGGCGATGACGAGCCGAATGCCTGGATGGTTTTCGATCCACGTGGTCTCCAGGTCCAGCACCGTGAAGGGCATGCCGCTGTCGGCGGGAACAAGGCACCACAGCGAGATCCAGACGTCATCCCCCTTGACGAAGTGCAGAAGTTCGGAAGAGAGCGACGCCTTCGCCGTCACCATGCCACGCGCCGGTGGCATCGAGACGCACGCGAGGGATGAGGCTCCCTCGTGGGCCAGGTCAACACACGGTTCGACCCGGTTGTCGAGGAAGCCCGCTGCGTCGGCGAGGATACGTTTTCGCAGGGAGACGTAGTCGGCCACCGTCGGTGCCCGGGGCGACTGCAGCGTGCAGGCTGTCCAGCCTCGGTTCAGGCCGATCAAGTCACTCAGCCGCATCGCGTTCTCGAAGCCGTCCGCGAAGGTGCGTCGCACCGGCACGAGCGTTCCGGAATCGTCCTTGCGGAAGATCGTTCCCTGCTGTTCGACGTAGTGCTTTTCGTAGAAGCCGGGGTCGTAGACCCGCTGCACGAACTGCCAGCGACCCGTGTTCGGCTCCACCCGATACGCGTTGCCGTCGTGCACCTTGTAGGTCGTGCCCTTCTCGGTCGCGGTCAGCTCGACCTCCGACTCGGGAAACGGCGCGATGGTGGCCGGCCGGCAGGCCACGATGGTCCACGCGGCCAGGCAGGCCGCGGTGAGCAGTACGGCGAGGAGCTCACGTCGGAACAGGAGGCGTGCGGCGAGGGAACCGAGGGACATCGCGCGGACATTCCAGAGGCATCGTCGAAAGCATCTGCGGTACGGATCGCGGAGTCTACGCGAAGCCGCCCATGCGGCGCCGAACCGCTTTGGCCGTCACCTGACGGCCACGGTAGTCTTGAGGGAAGAACGCGTTCGTTACCGCCCACCGACCGGAGCTTGTTCTTTCGTGCGCCGCATCGAGATCTACGACACCACGCTCCGCGACGGGAGCCAGGGTGAGGGCGTCCATTTTTCGCTGGAAGACAAGCTCGCGGTGACGCGGCGGCTCGACGAGGCGCGCGTCGATTTCATCGAGGGCGGGTATCCGCTGTCGAATCCCAAGGACGCGGCGTACTTCACGCGGGTGCGGTCGCTGTCGCTCGCGCATGCGCGGGGCGTGGCGGGCGGACTGACCCGGCGCCGCGGCCTGGCGGCCGCAGACGACCCGGGGATGCGGGCGCTCCTCGACGCAGGCACGCCCGTCGTCACGATCGTCGGCAAGACGTCGGCCTTCCACGTGGCCGAGGTGCTCGGCGTGTCGCGGGAGGAGAATCTCGCGATGATCCGCGACACCGTCGCGCACCTCGTCACCGCCGGCCGCGAGGTGTTCTACGACGCCGAGCACTTCTTCGACGGCTGGAAGCTCGACGCGGAGTACGCCGCGGCCACGCTCGCCGCGGCAGCCGAGGCGGGTGCGACCCGCATCGTGCTCTGCGACACCAACGGCGGCACGCTCCCCGACGAGGTCGCCCGCCTGACGCGGGACGCGGCGGCGGCCCTCGCCGCGGCGGGTCGGCCGGTGCCGCTCGGCATCCACTGCCACAACGACTGCGATCTGGCGGTGGCGAACTCGCTCGCCGCGGTCGCTGCCGGCGCGATGCAGGTGCAGGGCACGATCAACGGCATCGGCGAGCGGTGCGGCAACGCCGACCTGATCTCCGTGGTCGCCAACCTCGCGCTCAAGCTGCCCGGTCACGCGGTGCTCGGCGGCGGAGGCGCGGAGGGACCGGGGACCGCCCTCCTCACCGAACTGTCGCGGTTCGTCTACGAGGCGGCGAACATGACCTACCGCCCGAGCCAGCCGTTCGTCGGGTCGAGCGCCTTCGCCCACAAGGGTGGCATGCACGTGCACGCCGTGAGCAAGGCGGCGTCGAGCTACGAGCACATCGCGCCCGAGGCGGTGGGCAACTCCCGGCGGGTGCTCGTCAGCGAGCTGTCGGGGCGGTCGAACATCGCCGCCCTCGTGACGCGGCCCGACGTGCATGACGATCGGAAGCTGCTCGACGCGGTGCTCGCCGAGGTGTGCCGCCTCGAGAACGTGGGCTGGCAGTTCGAGGCGGCGGGCGCCTCGTTCGACCTGCTCGTGGACCGCTGTGCCGGGACGTTCCAGCCGCTCTTTTCGCGCGACAGCTACAACGTCGACGTCGAAAGCCGTGGCGATGGCGACATCCGCACGCTGGCGACGGTGAAGCTGCGGGTGCACGGTCAGGCGGCCGAGTCGGTGCGGCACGAGGTCGCCGAGGGAGACGGACCGGTCAACGCCCTCGACGCGGCGCTGCGCAAGGCGCTCGAATCGGTCTATCCGGCGCTCGCACGGATGCACCTGCTCGACTACAAGGTGCGGGTCATCAACGCGCAGGAGGGCACCGCGGCGAAGGTGCGCGTGTCGATCGAGAGCACCGATGGCGACGAAGTCTGGGGCACCGTGGGCGTCAGCGAGAACGTCATCGAGGCGAGCTGGCTGGCGCTCGCCGACTCGTTCCACTACTTTTTGACGGCCCGATCACGCCCCTGACCCCGCGCCGACGAGTCGGCGCACCGGCTCCACCACGCCCGCGAGCGCCAGCCCGACGCCGAGCCCGACGGCCCCCTCGGCGACCAGGGAGTGGATGCCCGGCCACGGCCCCGCCAGGCCGCACGCCGGGCCGGCGAGATCGGCGACGGCGTGATGCACGAAGGGGATGCCGTGGACGATGATGCCGCCACCGACGAGGAACATCGCGATCGTGCCGGCGATCGAGAGCGCCCGCATCAGCCATGGCGCCGACGCGACGATCGCACGGCCCACCGCGGACGCGACGGGAGCGCGTCGCGTCGCGAGCCAGGCGCCGAGATCGTCGAGTTTCACGATCGCGGCAACGAGTCGGAGCGGGTCTCGGGCGCGATCCGGACCGACTTCATCCTCTCCGCCGAGATCGTCGTCATCACGCTCGGCGTCGTCGCCAGCC